>CAXEUI010000125.1:0-4247 GCA_963999335.1 uncultured Candidatus Poseidoniales archaeon | reverse complement strand
CGTGCGGAACTGGCGGCAACCCGACCGCTCACATTCCACGTCGACGGCGAGGTGTACACGGTCGAGGTCCCCCTTCCCTATAGTGGAATCACTGCCCAGTCGAGGGCCCAGATCGTATCGCGGCCAGTGAACCCGGCCGACCCGACCCTGGGAAATCGCTGGGAAATCGACTTCTTTGAAACCGATCCGGCTAACGGACAGGTCCCTGACCTGCTGATTTATCACACCAATCCTCTGCGTGCCCTTGTCGCACCAGGGGAGTCCTTCTGGATCCGCCTTGATTACCGTGGACCGATCTACCGGGCTTTCCGTGTTCCGGGACCACCCACCAGCTTTGCTTTCGTACTGGATATTTCCTACCCGGCTGCTCCTCCTCCGCCGAATTATGCCAAGATCAGCTGGGGAGTTCCGTTCCAGCTTTACCGGCACCCGGTTCGCTCAAGTGCCGAACCGTTGCGGCTTCCTGTGAACACCGCCATCGACCTTTCCGTCTCCGGTTTTGGTGCCAATGGTATCGAGTTCACGCATCGCGGCCTGGCTCCACCCCAGCCAGTGCAGATCCTGTTTAATGTTGCCGGGGATCTGGAGGCGGTCTATGCAGATCTCAACGGCAATGGTGTCGTCGATGCCGTGTCAGCGACCTCCTCGATCCACCTGATGGTGGGACGTGCCCGGCAGGTGGTCCTGGGGCCCGGTCGAAGCGTGTTTGTCGATGATATGGTCGATACCTCGAACATCATGGACATGTCCGCGCTCTGGCTGACGATCAGTCATCGCACAGGGCAGGTGACGACGACGGAAAACGCCAGTCCCTGGTGGGGTGGACTGGACGGGGGATGGGGTACGGTCGGGGTTGACGACAATGGGAACGGCACCGTGGATGACGTCGGGGAACGGGGCTGGACGGGAACCGATGACGTGCTGACGATTTTTGCGGCCCGCCAGTTTGCCCGGGGCAAGATCACGACGGGAGGCCGTTGATGCGGATGCATGAACAATATCGCCGGTTCCCTGGCCACCGCGGTGTCACGCTGGTGGAGTTGATGTTTGCTATCGGGATCCTGCTCGTTGGTTTGCTGGGTGTGGCGGCACTGATCCCACTTGCCGGCTATGAAATGGACCGTGGGCTGACAGCCGATCGGATGTCGGTAACGGGGCGGAATGCTGTCCAGGAGTTTGATATCCGCAGCATGCGACGGGCAGACATGTACGTGAATCCGGATGGAACTCCCTTTAATCCCAACGTCCAGTCCCTGCACCTGTTCCCAGCGGCCCAGCGTTCAATTTCTGAATTGTCTTCATCGCGATCTCTCTTTCTGTTGATACTTGAATCTGCGTAGAGAACACATCGACGCAGGAAATCGCAGACCGCATCTTTGCTCATCCACGCGCCTCCTCATATTCGCTGCGCTGCATGTGATATTTCGCTGGATTACCAGCCCAGACTTCTCCCGCCGGGAGATCTTTGGTGAGTACGGCTCCCGCCGCGACCACTGCGTGTGAACCCACACGCAATCCCGGCAGGATGGTGGCCCCTCCACCGATGACAGCCCCTTCTTCGATGGTGACGTATTGCCACTTTGCCGAATCTCTAGATGGAGGATAGCGATCATTGAGAATCGTCGCATTGGGGCCGATGAAGACCCCCTCTCCAACGTGGGTTCCATCGGCAACGTACGCACCCCCTTGGATTCTCGTCCCTTCTTCGAGAATGACATTTCGACCCACGTGTGCCAAACAACCAATGCTGACATCCGCTCCGATTTGTGCCCCATTCCCGATATGGCAAGGACCCCAAGCAACCGAACCTTGTGCGAGTTCGATTCTCTCCCCTTGGGTCATGTTTTCACTCCAGTCCGAGGTGCTTGAGAATTCGATCAGCGTGTCCTTTCGCCTTGACACCGTATCTGGCGTAGGAGAGTGTCCCATCCGCCTCGATGACAAATGTTGAGCGGGAGATTCCGAGGAATGTGCGCCCATAATTCATCTTCTCGCGCCATGCTCCATAGAGATCGAGGATTTCTCCTTCAGTGTCCATCAGCAGATGGAAGTTCAGTTGCTGCTTCTCGATGAAGTTCGTGTGCGATTTCTGACTTCCTTTCGAGACACCTAGGACGACGACACCATTCTTGGTCAGCCTCGTCATGTTGTCCCTGAAATCACACGCCTGTACTGTACAGCCCGGGGTTGAATCCTTTGGATAGAAATAGAGAACGACTCGCTTTCCTTCTGCAAGCAACGCTTCAAGAGAGATGGTTTCACCATTCGTTTCCTCAGTTGTGAAAAGTGGAGCTCTGTCCCCTCCTACCAATGTAACCGGGTTGCCCATGTGCGGTCCGATGGACCCCTTGGCTTCAACGCTTGGCTTCTTCAAGGATGCGTTTCTTTGATGCAGCCCAACCACAGATTTGGCATTCCTGAAGATTGTGATTTCGAGCCGGGCAGTATTCTCTTCCGAAGTAGACAATCTGCAGATGTCGCCGATTCCAGGTCTCTTCAGGCCAGACCGATTTCAGATCCCGCTCAGTCTGTACGACATTTCTCCCATTGGACAACCCCCATCGTGCTGCCAAACGATGGATGTGCGTGTCCACGGGAAAGGCTGGAAGTTGATACCATTGTGACATGAGAACACTGGCCGTTTTGTGTCCGACTCCAGCCAGGCTCTCCAGATAGTCCCAGTCAGGACGCACGCCCCCTCCCTCGATGAGTTGCTCAGCCATTCGTCGCAGATTCTTGGCTTTGGTCGGCGCCAGTCCGACTTCGCGAATCAGTGCGTAAATCGTCTCGACATCAAGTGTGACCATCTCCTCGGGGGTGCTCGCTGCTGCAAAGAGTCTGGGCGTGACTTGGTTGACCTTCTTGTCAGTGGTCTGTGCTGAGAGCATGACCGAGACAAGGAGGGTGTAGGCGCTGGAATGACTCAATGGAATCGGGGTTGTGGGGTACAGTTCATCCAACAAGGTTCCAATCTTCAGGGCCTTATCGGCTCTTTTCATGTCTCCAGCTCCACATCCTGTTCATCGCGCATCCCCAGCCAGACGCCCAAGGCGATGCTGCCGAAGAATGGACCGTAGCAAGGAATGTACATGAAATCATCAGGATTGGTGGAGTGGAGGTTTCCCCCCATAGCCCAGTAGGCTAACACGGCCAGCAGCGATCCAGGGAACATGGCGAACAAGCCGAATACAATCGCTTTGCCCACGCCCATCATTCATCCCCCGTCGCCGCTTCGAGTGCACGTTGTATCTGTAATTCGGCCCACCACAAACCAGCCAATGCCGCGATGGTGATCCCGATCATCAACCCGACCGGGGAATGTTCAGTCCCGGTTCCAAACCACAGGAAGAGGAAGAGAAGTGCAGCACCACCCAGCAATCCGATGCGGAATACGAGTGCAACAATCTGTGGGCGCATGTCATCACCAGAGGAGTTGTTCCAAGTCCGCGCCGCTACGGCAGTTGAGGATGTCGGTCTCCTCAAGCCAACCTTTTCTTGCAATCTGCGCGCCGAACCAGACATCTTTCAGGCCCTGTTGACTATGCGCATCAGGATTGATTGAAATGGGTACACCTTGCTCTTTGGCATAGCGACAGTATCGCCAATCGAGATCCAATCGATAGGGGCTGGCATTGATTTCGACAACCTTGAGTTCACCCTCAGCATTCAGTTCACCCATTCTTCGAAGGACCGCATGCAGATCGACTGCAAATCCATCGCGTCCACCTAGAATTCGTCCGGTGGGGTGACCGAGAATGGTCAACGATGGGTTCTCAATGGCGCGAATGAGCGCTTCAGTGTTCACATCTTCATCCCGCTTCATCCATGTGGGCAATTGGTGAACACTGCCGACGACGTGATCCAACAAACTCCGTTCATCATCCGTATAGTCCAGGCCTCCATCGGGAAGGATGTCACACTCATTCCCATGGAACAATCGAAAGTCAACGCCTTTGTCCACCCAATTCTCATTCAACGCGCGAACTTCTGCAGCCTGTGTGACCAGTTCATCCGGACTGAGTCCACTGGCAATCTGCAGAATCTGGCTGTGATCCGCAATTCCTAGAAATTCCCACCCTAGATCCTGTGCCGCCGCCGCCATCTGGCTCTTCACCGTCGCCATGTTGAAGCCGGGCAGGGCGGTCGTTGTGGCGCCCAGATACACCGTGGCGTCTCCCTGGGGGGGAACGACCAGAGCAAATTGATTGCATTGGTACTCTTTGAGCCCGCCGGTCAGGACGTTCTCG
>CAXEUI010000124.1:0-4250 GCA_963999335.1 uncultured Candidatus Poseidoniales archaeon | reverse complement strand
GACATACTGACCTTCAGCGGTATTGTTGAAGGGAATGCCGTAGAAACTGACCATGGTCACATTGTCCTCGTTGATGCTGACGAATGGATACATGGTGATGCCTTCCCAATCAGGTGGTGTAATCTCCCAAGACTCCCAGGTGGCGCCTCTGTCATAGGACATGGCGAGGCGAACATCCCACGGACCTGTGGGCCCTTCGGGACAATCAGCCCAAACCACGGCCACGGTACCCACACCATTGGTCTCAACCAATGGATATCCTTCCGGAGGGTTGCCATTTCGGGGACCGACATCAATCGGTGCGTTCCAATTCAAGCCGGTGTCATTTGAGATGCGTACCTGCACGTGACCGGTGCTGCTATCCTGATTCTCTTGAGCGATGAAGACGTAATCTCCACTGCGCTCTGGAGCAATCGTGGACCAACCGCCCGGCATTGAGTAGCACTGCGACCAAGTTTGGCCTCCATCAGCGCTACGGTAGTACCAATATCGTGCTGGATCATCATTACAGGCCGGTACAGGAACACCACTGTTTCCTAGATAGTGCACAATGCCATTGTTCTGTGCCTGTATCCATGGGCGATCATCCGCGGCCATCGAGTATTGGCGATCGCACAGACCGCTCTCAAATGTCTGTCCGCCATCACTGAAGACGTGAATCCAATTGTCCTCAAGGTAGGTGTCGAGGTAGTAGATTCGGTCCATGGCATCCACGGCGATATCACCTTCATCACCCAGACAAGCCGAACCGGATGCGCCATTGGTCACTTGACCCTCGATTACAGTGCCGGGAGTTTCCTCAAAATTGTCAGCAATCCCCCAAGTTGTCCCATTGTCATTGGAAATCCAAAACCAAGATGCGAAGTAATCCCAACTGGTCTTGTAATCTAGATCAGGCAAACAAGCCCCATCGGGGTAAAAATTCGGTTCTCCACCAAGGAAATTGGCAGAACCACCCATTGGACTGGACCAACGTAGATCCTTGTGAGCTGTGATGAACATGTTCCCATGACCATCAATCGCCAGACTGGGCTCATATCCGATTCCATATTCGGGGAAATCCTGACCGTTCTGTGGATCAACACAATCGGCGTCACGCATCATGAATATCGTATCCCCCCAAGTGATGTCAGCCGAGGCGCCAGGGCTGGTGTCAATTCCAGACATCATGTGTTCTCCCACCGTGCCCCACATCGCAGCAAAAATGGTGAAGGCAATGACGATTGCACCGGTGCTTGCAAGGGCGAGATCAAGTTGTCTTTTTTCGCGACGTTCGATCAATTCCAGGGGGTCCTCGACCCACGCTTCGTAGACCTCATCTTCGAGAATCTCCGCCTCCCATACCTCGTCCGACACAAACCGTCGTGAACTTGACACATCATGAATCCGCCGCTATGCCGTCTTGGCGCCCTACGGGCGCCTTTCTCACTTCACAAGGCCAAATGAACCGGTTAACGAATCAATCGAATCACGAGGTCCGGGGCCCAATCCAACAACGGTCACCGTCCCTGCTGGAATCTCTGTGTGACCGGCATCACGAACCATGTAGCATACGATGTCGTCTGCTTGAGCGGCACCGAACAAGCGCTTGAGGGCATCCAGATTGGAGGCTTCCACCACAATCTTTCGAGCACCGTTCTCTCTCCAGGATTCAAGTTGCTTTGGGCATTCACGTGCCGCTTTGAGCGCACATTCAACCGCTGCGTGACCACACTGTGCAGCCAATTTCCCGCGTGACAATGTCAGATCCTTGCGAGTGACAAGAACCATGGTCAGAGAATCGTCATTTCGTGCCATCTAATCATCTCCGTCAAAACGGGCGATTCCCGCCAATGGATTCTCAAGTTGTTTTGCTGCTGCATCGGCCTCAGCGATGAACGCTTCCCTCTTCACAGTCTCATCGGGTAATGTTGGGAACCAGCGTCCCGCTTCGTGTCTGCGATGCAACCAGAGAAGATGATGCAGACTCGGGGCCAACCATATGGTGAACAGTACGTTTCCAACCGCGTGCATCGCATCGAAGATGAGGCCCGCAATGATGAATGCGAGGAAGGCCTCAAACGATTGGTAAAGGGCCAGAGCAGACAATGAAACAATCCAATCGAATAGGAAGCCCCAGATGAAGCCCAGAATCGCCAACGCTCCGATGCGAACCTTGGTGCCATCCCAATTGACCAACAATGGACGTAATACGGCCGCACTGGCGCCGACACAAGCCCACGCGAGCGCCTGATAGAATGTCCATGGACCATGTCCCAGCGCCATGTTGGAGATGAGAGCGGTGAGCATGGCGACCGCCGCGGCTCGACGGGCACCGAGATGAAGACCAATCATCAGAATCAGCAAGGTCACGGGTTGAACGTTGGGCAATGCTGCAAACAGCACGCGACTGGCGCTGGCAACAGCGGCCAATATGGCAATGAGAGCGGCTTCTCGGCCCAAGACGATGCGACGATCGACGCTGACCAGCATCGAGCCGAAGAGAATGCCAAACAAGGAGGTCAGCCACACGGCAATGCCTCCGGGCGTGCCGGCCCATGCTTGGACATCGGCCAATATCATCGGGCCACCTCCGTCAATCGGCCCTGTTCGATGTTCCATACCCGACCTCCACTGACTTTGGTCCAAGCCATGAGATCAGGTGAATGAGATGTGATGACAATCGCGCACCCTGCCTTGCGACGAGTGTTGAGTTGCTCAATCAGGTCGGCCAAAGTCAGATCATCGAGTCCATGATCGATCTCATCAAGGAGCATGATTGCGGGTTCCCGCATCAACATAGGGAGCAATGACAAACGCCGTCTCTCTCCAGTTGAAAGATCGTGAACAGGCGTCACCATGGATAGATGAGAAAGACCGAGGTCGAGGCGTAGCGAAGATTGCTGCAATTGGATGCGCTCAGCATCCGGAATCTGCACTTCTTCTCCAGCCAGATGTTGCTCGAACAGAATGGGATGCTGTAGACTCAATTCCTCTTCGATGGTCATCCCCAACAATCGCCGATCCGGCGATGTCGGCAACCATGGGAGACCTGAAGTTTCAGACCACTCTCGAAGAAGGGTCGTCTTTCCACTCCCATTGGAACCTTGAACCAAAATCAGATCACCCTCACGAACCGGTTTGAGATTGTGTGAGAACAGCTCACCCTGAGGTGGTGTTCCAATTTCTTCGCCCCGTTCAATCCAAGCCGAAGGGTAGTCCTGTGGGGGGATTGGGTCACCAATGTCAATCTCACAATCAGCAATTCGTTTCCATCGCGCGTGACGGTGAGCAACGACGATGACGAGGCCCCCACGAGCACGATGCTTGACAACGGCTTTTCCGAGTTGGATGAAACCCGCTTCGTCCAAGTGGACATCCGCCTCATCGAGCAACCAGATGGGTTGGGCCGAGTCGAGATGAGCCGCCAGAAGCAAGCGCTGTTGCTCACCCTCCGAGAGATTCTCGGGCTGAGCGCGAAGTTTGTCAAATAACTTCCATTCTCGTAGACATTCAAGCATCTCCTGCTGTGTCCATGGTCCTGAAAGCCGCCGGGCAATTCTGAATTCGCGATGAACAGATTCGGCCAGTCCATGACGATCGGGGTCTTGTGGAATCCAACATGAAATCGCCTCGGTGAAGGGCCCTTCCGCAAGATTGATTTCACCGAGAGTGGGGTGCCCAGAGATGTGGACTTTGCCATTCACGCTCACTGGATGCTGCCAAGGTGAAACACCCGCAATCACACGCAGCAAGCTTGATTTTCCGCAGCCTGAAGGGCCGCGTAGTAACACGATTTGACCGCCTCGCAGCAGTTCTTTGTGTCGACCGATACAACGCCCGTCCGGCAAACGGATTTCAAGGTCGAGGCCGAGTTGAACAGAATCAGAAAAATGGTATGGATTGACACCATCTTCACGGACGTCTTCACCCAGCGCAATCTGGACGATTCGACGTTTGATACCGTGCCGCCATCGTCGCGGCGCCAGAATGCCCCGCGATTGCACGGCGTCGCCTAAATCATGGGCGTGATCGAGTGAATCTGCCAGCCAACCTGGCCAGATTGAAGCCCGAGTTCGCAACGCTGTCAGACCAGATTCTTCATTGATGAAACCGCGCTCTTCAAGCGTTTCCAAACGCCATTTCGCACTGCGTTCCAATCGAGGCACCAAGCGCAACGAGATGGCCAGAGAGACACCAAGACGAGGCAGCGCCCATTCGAATGCACGAACCACGTCGGAAGGCGGCACAGCCCACGTTAGCATCTGCAT
>CAXEUI010000123.1:0-4315 GCA_963999335.1 uncultured Candidatus Poseidoniales archaeon | reverse complement strand
AACAATGTAATCACGTAGATGTGGGGTGCTTCCACAAGATTGTAGGGCCACAGGGCAAAATCACAGATGATAATTTCTGATGGTGTCGAACATCCATGTGTTCCGAAGCCTAGCAGTGCATACATCAGCGCGATGATCAGTAGATAGGAGACTGAAAAACGACGCGAGTTCAGGACGTCACGCCAATGCAATCGGATTCCTTGTCCATCGTTCCAAGGCCACAACATCGGCCAGATTGGACGTTCGATTCCACTCATTCCTCTTCATCCTCCCGCAGTAGGGGCATATGCTTTCGCAACCACCAGACTGAAACACAGAGAAGGGCCACACAGAGAAGTTCGACGATGAAGTAGGATTCATCACCATAATGTCGCTCAACGCCAGCGAAGACCGTGTCGAGGATGAACCACTCGAGATGATGAAGATGCAGATGTTCGTACGCGTAAACACTCATGCATCCATCGGGGAATCCATCTGTGGCACAGGCGACACTCCGTAGAAACCAGTGATCCCACAGGTCGAAAGACAATGCAGACAGAATCCCATATCCATACCTTCGATCATTGTGTAAAGCCCAGTAGATGACGGCGATTGCACCGGCCAGCCAGAACCAGAAAACGAATTGCGAGTACATCGAACCGGTCGGACTCCCATCATGATAGGTGAAGATGGCCAACGAATCAATCACTGCGTGCGAGAGAAAAGCGAAGACGATGCCGATGCATAGCCAAGATTTCTTGTCACGTGAAGCCATCAATCCGAGATGGATGCAAGCAATCCCCGCGAGCGCGTGCGCGGGAATCATCATGATTCGGTCGGAGAAGCGTCATGCCCATAGCGTTGGGCATCAGCGGTCTTCCCAGCGGGTCCAACGGCCAGATTGTTTGTTGAAGGCAAGGCCGGCCTTCTTCATCCACTTGTTGAATTTGGTCGCACCTGCGCCGGTAGCGATGATGAAATCCTCGCGGTCTTCTTGGGCTTGAATGTAGCCCTTGACCGCAAGCGTCTGATCGATCCAATCGTTGATTGACATGAGGCCGCTGGAGAGATTGCTCTCTTCGACGGCCGCGGCAATGGTATCGGCGGAAGCACCTGTGGCTGCAAGGTCGGCAGCAATGGTTTCCTTGAACGACTCCACCTTGGAACGGGGGGGACGGAGTACCTTTTCGCGGGGTTTTCGCTTCGGATCAATCTTGATCCATTCTTTCTTCGATGCAAGACGAGTCTCGACCACATCGGCCATGGCCGAAGAGAATTCGGCCTCACAATCCCAACAAACGAAGCCGAAATCATCACCGATTCCCATGTTGACACTGGAACGAGGGTCCATGTCTTCACCGCATTGTGGACAAGAGTGAAAGCAGAGTTGGGGGACGATTTTTCGGCGGAAATCGACAATGTCTTGCGGTGTGCCTTCAAGTTCAAGCATCTCGTGATCTCGGGCCGCTTCAAGACCACGGGTCTCAAGTTGGTCACGTATCTTGGAACGCTGTTCTTCTTTGGATTCGTCATCGAAATTGTTCTCCAATTTGACAATCAATTCAATCGTCTTTCCAAGGCGATTCATCACGACTTTCTGGCTGCGAAATTGCTCCACCTTGGCTATTTTGAGTCTCTCGCGCTGTTCCTGAAGCTCGAGCAGAATGTCCTTCTGTTGGCGCTTGAATCGCTGTTCCTCGATCTTGTCCATCGGTTTCTTCGCTGGACCTGAAAGCACATTCGAGAGGTATCGCTCTTTACCTGCGCTGGTCGAACCTGATTGTAGAACCTCGAGTACCGAACGCGCAATCTCAGCCTTGAGGCCGTAGTTCTGTACGAGTTGGTCCTTGTCGAGCTTCTTGATCTCACCAATCTTGAGGCCCGAATCGGCGAGCGTCATCGCTGTGGTTTCATCAACGCCTCGACGCATCAACGCCAGATAGGTGTCTTTCTTTGCCATTACAATGTCCCCTGTGAGTAGATAGAGTGTGTTGCGACCTACTTGAAGTCACGGAATTCAGGCCAGAGGCCCTGCATCAACGTGCGTCCCACTCTGTCCAGCGGAAAGGGGGCTTCCCTATCAACTCGTTGTCGTTTACGTCCCTTTTAGGGTTCAAACGATGAGATTTGGGTGCAGATATCCAACCAATCTTCAGGTTCAAGCATGTCTGGACGCTCCTCCATCAAAGGATGGTCCAGCAGAGATTGAATCGCTCCCTGCCATCGTTCTCGATGCCACCCTGGAATTCGAGACAGACGACGTGGGGCTCTCTTCAACAGATTGCGTAACTTGCGACGGCGATCGCTGAAGCATTGAGACGTGATCTGTCTGAACATTCGACGGTCAATTCCACTGTCCAATGCAGTCAAGCGATCGATTGGCTCCAATCGAATGAGGCGAGAGGTAACCCTTGGTTGAGGGGAAAAACAAGATGGAGGAACACCTCGGCCCATCTCGATGTCATAATCCAACCAAAGAGAGAGACCGAGGGGGCCACGGTCCAGAGGGCCAATGGCCATGGCCATTCGATCCGCAAACTCATCTTGCACCAAGAGTACGGCTGGAATCGTTCGGACTTCACGTTGCATTCGTTCAAGCAGAGGGCTGGAGATCTGGTACGGAATGTTGGCCACGATTGCATCGATATCTGTGGGCCATTCCACAGTCAACGCGTCCCCAGAAAACAGGGTCAATTGCTCTGATTCGATTTCTTCTTCGAAGTGACGATGCATGTGCTCCAGAGAACCCTCATCGATTTCGATCGCGCTCACGCGCGCACCCGTCCGCAGGAGATGATGCGTGAGAGAGCCAGGCCCACAGCCAATTTCCAGAATGTGCTGTTCAGAGATGTCTCCAGCCAATTCAATTGCGGCATTCAGCACTGAAGTATCGACCAGATAGTGTTGGCCCAACTCACGGACAACTGGATTACGGTCGCGTAGTAAATCAACCAAAAAGCGCGCATCGCGCTCCATTGCAATTCCTCACGCACGAATTAGCAAATCGAGAAGATTTGGTGTCATGTGTGGATCTGCAATTTCCTGACACAAACGATTTGCAAGGAGATCGGCGGCATCTATCTGGCATACTTCGTCCAAGGAAGCGATGGTTTCCCATCCAGTACGACCACGAGTTTCGACCATTGAAATCGCCTTTGATTTCCCAATGCCATCCAATAGTTGGAATGCATGCATTTTGAGAGTCAAATTGCCGGCTCGGTTGTAAAACGAGAGACAGACTTCTGGATTGTCAGAAAGAATGCCCTTGACAACACCATGTAGTTCGGCTTGCGCCATGACGGAAATATCGCGATGTCGGGTCATTCCCAGCACATTGACATTCTCAAGTTCGAGAGCTGTGCCCGGCAGATGTGTTGTGCTACCAGCCGATGAGCGAATCCGAATCAGATAGAGGCCCTTCTCAGTGATGCCTTGAATCATGCCACTGGGTTGGTGGTCGAGAACGCGCGCATGGGTCTCCTCATCCAGGGGTCCAGGTTCGGCAGCGGGGGCTGCTGGGCCTCTAGGTTGCATGGGAATCAGTTCTCCGAAGTAGGTGGTGCTTCAATAATAGAAGGGTCAAAGTGGACCGGAACAGGTTGTATCACAGAATTTGCTTGCGAACTATATCGACGATGTGCTCAATTTCGTCACCATCCATGGGTACGCGCTTGCTCGCGAGAATCGAACGAACCTCTTCAACGGACATTGGCATCATCTCTGCAATCTTTGCACAGATATCTGAATGAGGTTCCAACTTGTCAATTTCCATCAAACTATTGTACAATACTTTGTACACTTTAGTATCGGTTTTGTGGCCGTTGCGCTGATCACTTGCAGCCCACTCAGCGTGCTGGAGGGCCAACTTCTGCTCGTAAGACAAGAAGCCACGGCGGTTTTGGGCATCAAGCAAGGCGTCGCGGACGCTTGCATAGTCAGTATATTCACGCTCAGTCATATTTCTCACTCCAATGATCGAAGGTGTTCGGGACGGGCAATGACGGTTTTCTGCATATTGCCATCCTTGACGGCCACAACGTATGCCTTGCCCTGTTTCTCCTGAATGAAGCCAGTACGGCCTTGGAAGCGACGATGTGGCATTCCGCGTTGCTGACCACCATCAAGAACGATGGCGACGCGATCACCGATCGCATATGTGTGCATGATTCGACGGATGTTGAGGCGACCTCGCTGGGCCTTGGAACGCTTGAGAATACTTCGAGTGCCCTGTCGGGTTCCCTTGCTACGACGCATACGAGTGCCTCCCTTTCCCCCTTAAGGGGGAATCGGGCGACCTGCCGCCCCTAATTAAGCGCACCGCCGAAAAGCAATCATG
>CAXEUI010000122.1:0-4378 GCA_963999335.1 uncultured Candidatus Poseidoniales archaeon | reverse complement strand
AATGGAACTCTCTCTGGCCGGGATTCCGATTCTGCGAAGCCAAGCGGATATAACGATGACAAAGGAAACAAGCAGGAGAGAGTAAACCACAGTATCCACGGGGTTGTAACCCGCATCTCCTGTGGTTGAATCCAGTGAATGAGGTTCGATGAAATAGGATTCGTATCCTTCTGAAAGGATGTTGCCAGGTGAGAGATCCTGCCCGACGACTGCGCCCAAGAATAGAATCACGATGGTGAGAATAAAAGTGGCTGCACCACGTTCCATCAGAGCGAATTGATGGTCGGGCAATGGTGCCTCTGTGAGGACCGGACTCTCGTCTGCCATGTGGGTCCGCTCAGGTCAGCGCTTCAAAGCGATTTCTTCACTCTTCTTCGCCCACTTGGCGAGCTTCGTGAACTTCACGGAACACAATCGTCTCTACACCGACGAAATCTCGCAGAGTTCGGATGAGATTGAATTTGGTGAAGGACCAGTTCTGATCGTATGCGACGAACTCGGGCAGAGTGATGGTCAGATCATCGCCATCGAAAGCAACCTCGAATCCATCTCGACCCGTGTTGGTCTCCAAGAGAGTGGTCACTTTCTCGGCACGATCCTCGACCACTTTGACGATGCGATACTTGTAGCGCAGCGTTCGGCCAGCGAGTGGGTGGTTGAAGTCGATTCGTGCCCGACCGGCACGGACCATCCGCAGGATGCCTTCCTTGCCGTTGATTTCAACAGGACCTCCAATGGCAAGACTGTCGGGGTCACGGACGGAGCGTGCCAGAACATCTTGGCCCATCGTTTCAACCGCGTTGGGGTCACGCTCACCATATCCGTCCTCTGGCGCAATGTCGAACTCGTAATCTGTTTCGGCATCAGCTTCGGCCAAGTGTGCCTCGAATCCAGCAATCAAGCGACCATCGCCAATGACTGTGATGAGAGGGGTGTAGGTGCGATTTTCGTCGAACTTGTCTGCTTCCTTCGCGACTTCCTCTCGAGTGGTCTCGAGGAGGACGTCATCATCCGCATTGTAGAGGTCATAATCGATGTGGACGATGGAACCGTTCTCCATTTGGAACACCTGCCCAGCATTGTAGGCGGCCCGGCGACCGACTTCCCCTTTATGAGCGTGCGTATGGTGGAGCCGAGCCCGTAGGGCTCATTCTTCCTCTTCTTTCGGAATTGGCGGAGTCATAATCCAATTCAAAGCTGTTCCAATCAATATGAGGGACCAACCCGTCCAGACAAGGTGACTGCCCGTCAAATCATAGATGATAACTCGGACCCGGTCAACTGAATCACCTTGCTGCATTGTTACCGATAACCAAGAGAGGTCATTCGCCTGACTCTGATCGAAGATCATGACCAGGTCGCCATGAGGACGATGCCAGATATCGGTTTCAGGACGTGCATTGATACTGCCTTCATCGAATCTCAGCATTCCAGGTGTCATCGTTGCAATGACTTCACCTTCCGCTTCCCTGCGAACTTCTACTGTCACGACGATTTTTCCATCACCGACATCTTCGTCCCATCCATCGTCATCTGGATCTGTGGCACTCAATTCAGTGAATGTGTACCAATAGTCGCCATGCTTGATTGGAGTATCCTTTGCAAGCATCACGATGTGACTCGGATCTCCACGCTGAACCAGTGTTGTGGTGAACACATGTCCAATGAGCAGTAGAAGGATGCCAAGATGGGCGACATGGATGGCCATTCGACGAAGTTGCAACGGTTTTCGCCGTCGTTGAAATTCACCATATCGGGTCCAAACCAATCGGGCCATCGGTGGCACTGCGAATATGAGAAGTGGGAGTGCAAAACCAGCAATCATTCCCCGTGTAATTCCTTCTGATAAGAGGTGGTCAGCATCACCCGGCAAGGCATCGCCCATGTAGGCAGCGAACAGGATGCTGAGAACGATCGTGCCACCCACCAACCGTGGAATCAGATGTGGCTCGACGACCTTGCGCCAACTGTAGACGGTGAGTCCGAGAGCGGCCAGACAGAGAAGAGGGAGTCCGAAGATTTCGTGCCATGCGAGATTGGTCCCGTCGACCTCAGCGAGCAACAACAACCAGGTGAGTAAGAGGAAGGGGGCACCGATTGCCAATGGAACCCAGACGACAACGCGTTGCTGCCAACGTCCATCAGTCCAATTCAATGGCGGATCTTCTTGATCCCCCATCAGAAACATCGGCGACAGGAAACCAATCATTCCAATCACCGCTGGTATCACTGTCAGAAGGAAGGCCCAGTAACTGAAAAGCATCAACATCACACCGGCTGACATCCACACAATGTGTTGATTTGATGCTGAATGTATTGGTCTTAATTCAATCCACTTCCACTCAGTCGACTTCCACTTCTTCTTCGACACATGGATATCGAATTGGTTCCACAACAGGAATGCGAATACTCCAGTCAGAATACCAACCTCCAGTGTGCCCATCCAGGATCCTAGAAGTGCACCTGCGATGATGGCCAAAGGGGACCATTCCTGTTCCTCAGTATTTGCAAAATGGCGTGTTCCCAGCCACATCAAACCCGCAAGAATGAGTAGATATAGATGGACTTCGATGCCCGCTGGATCATTAAAACCAAGTTCCAATATGCGTTGAATGGGACCCATCGATGGATCGATTTCACCTTCGGCAACAAAGGCATGGACGCTGGCCCAGACCCCATTGGCCCGTGTGACCAACGTCGCATGGATTGCAAAGAACGCTGGCAAAATACCCAAGCCAACGAACCAATGATCTTCATTGGTCATGCCCTTGGGCAATCTGAAATGGAGCAGTAGGATGAGTGCAATCCAGGGCAAAAGCGATCCCGTCTCTACCGGGTCCCAAGCCCAATAACCACCCCAATCCAATACGGTGTAAGCCCACAACCCTCCAAGGCCAACGCCGAGTGTGCCCACCCACAATGCGGGGCGTGCAAGGTGAAGAATTCGGTCTCTCGCGGGCGCGCCCGCGAAGAGCATGGCTGAAATGGCGTGGACACCGACACCCACACAGAGTGTGTAAAATGCAAAGATGACAGGGGGATGGATGACCATCAAATCAGTTTGCAGCAAGGCGTTCAGTCCTGGGCGGGTGACCGCATCGCTGGGGGTCGCTCGGAATGGATTCAACATCAGTGCGATGAGGAGAAGGAGGGTTGAGAATCCAATCAACAAACGAAGGCGAAACTGATGTTGAGAATCGGTTTCAGTGGGATGTTGTTCCCCATCGATTAGGAGGAGCGCCCCCAGCATGGCCACCCATAGCAGCAAGGGCCCCTCACGCCCCGCCCAAATCGCACTGATTCGATAGAAGAAAGGAAGGTCAGAGCCCCCGTTGTTCCATACATACTCAATGCTTGAAGCATCGATTAGAAACAAGAACAACAGGATCGAGAACGGCAGCATCAGTAGAAAGCCGAGGAGTCTTCGCATCGGCTCACCATCCGTAGTACTTCGCTCGGCTGTAACCAAAGGCGAGCATCGCCGGAATGATTCGACGGAAATACAAACTGGGTTTTCTGACCAGCAAGCGAAGCCCAACCATCGCTTTCCCATGTGGACCCATGGCTGACATCTCAAGTGGGAAACAACGACCCATCAGTGACATCTCATCGTCGCTGAGCGCGTAGAGGGCGGACTTGCCCTTGAGAATTTTCTCATATGGTGGAAACTCGCGTTTCCATGCGTCTTGATAGGCTGCAAGATTTGAACTGGAAATATCGCCCGAATGGAGTGCCTTCGCAGCAATCTGTGCAGCGAAAACTGCTGATTTCAGGGCTAGATGTGAACCGCCCTCAAAGAGTGGAGAGGTAAAGCCCGCGGCATCTCCGATAAGCATCAATCCATCTGAATATGTTCGCTCATGTGGACCCGAAATCGGAATCGTCCCCCCAAACCCACGAATGGATACAGAGCTGTCACGCCAAGGCGGATTGGTGATTTCAAGATCTGAGAAATGAGTGATGTCGATGAAGGCATCCAAGTCTTTCACAAGACCCTTCTTGTCCTCACTCACAAGACCCACATTCGCACGGCCATCGCATTTTGGAATCATCCAGAGATATCCTTTCTTGGCATATTCTGGCCAGATGTAAAAATCAAGATAACCATCATTGGGCACGTCGTGCATTTCGTATTGAATACCGGCAATCACCTTGGGGCGTTCGTTGAGTTTGGTCAGTTTTGAGCAAATACCAGCAACACCGGATGCATCGATGAGGATCTTGGCTGTAATCGGGAAGGAGTCGCCTTTGCCTTCACAAATCCAACCTGCGAATTTTCCATCCGTTTCGATTCGAGTCATTCCGGTCAATTTGTGTCCTAAATTGAGGGTCGCCCCCTCCGAGACCGCTTCATCGGCAATCCACTGTTCAAACAGGT
>CAXEUI010000121.1:0-4408 GCA_963999335.1 uncultured Candidatus Poseidoniales archaeon | reverse complement strand
CGATGACCGGTTTGGCCAGTTCAATCGCCTCACGGGCCGGTGCTCCACCTCCGACGACAATTCCAATCGGCACTTCGCATGCTGAAAGCAGGTTTGCGAGAGAGGAGAGCCAAGCATGCCGTTCGCTCTCTTCGGGACGCAGTAAACTGCCGCCGAGCGCAAGGACCAGTGGGGCTGCCATCAGTGTCCTCGCAACCGTGACGATTGATGAGACCTTCCCTTCCGGGCGGCTACGCCGCCGGAAGGATTGATGAGGGCCGAGTCGCCGCGACGGGTGAGGAAGCGCGATGTCCGAGGAACTTGAGATGCAGCAGCGCCGCCTCAAGGCTCGGAATGCTCTGGATGATTTGAGCGGTATGCGGGGCATGGGAACCGAACTTGTGACAGTCATCATTCCGCCCGACCGCGCCATCCACGATGTCAGGCAACAATTGACCCAAGAATTGGGTCAGGCCTCAAACATCAAATCGAAGCAGACCAAGAAGCACGTATCAGATGCGATTGAGTCCGCAATCTCTTCAATCAACAACATGAGAGAGACGCCACCGAATGGCATTGCCCTATTCACAGGCCATGTCATTGTCGGCAACAACAAGACCAGAATGACCACCGTTGTCCTCGATGACCCTCCAGAGCCGTTCCGTTCCTTCCGCTACCGATGTGACAACACATTCGAGGTCACGCAATTGGAGGACATGCTGATTGACAAGACCTGTTACGGCATCTTCGTCATCGATCGGGGTGAGGCTGCCTATGGAGTGGCCAGTGGAAAAACCGTCCACTGTCAGGAAGAACTGCAATCCAATATCATGGGTAAACATCGACAAGGGGGTCAGTCCGCCCAGCGTTTCGAGCGATTGATTGAGGAACATGCTCATAAATTCTTCAAGAAAGCAGCTGAGCATGCAAGCAATTACTGGCTTGGCATGATGGACAACATGGAAGGCATCATCATCGGTGGTCCTGGGGCGACCAAGGATCAAGTCCTCAAAGGAGAATTCTTCCATCACGAAATTGCCAAATTGGTCCGCAAGCCCACCTTCGACGTCGGTTATTCAAACGAATCTGGATTGAGGGAGTTGGTGCAGAGGGCGGGTGGCCTGATGCATGAGATTGAATTGGATGCTGAACGGCAATTGGTCGACCAGTTCTTGTCCGAGATCATGCAGCAACATCCGAAAGCCACCTATGGTGAGATGATGTTGAGAAGTGCGCTTGAACAAGGCGCGGTGGACACGCTCCTTCTCTCTGAGGGTCTGCGTAAGATTCGCCAAGCCTACACATGTCGTCAATGCCAGCACGGTTGGCAGGTGACCACAGATCGCCTGAGCGAAATTCCACCTTGCCCGTCCTGTAATGCAGCCCCCAATCAAATTCGCGAAGATCCTGACAACACGACAACCCTGATGGATGAACTGACCGTCATGGCCGGTCATTCCTCGAGCAATGTCAAACTCATTTCAATGGATACCGAGGAAGGTGCAACACTGATGGAGGCCTTTGCCGGTCTGGCAGCTCTGCTGCGATACGCTTGGAGTTGATCGAATGCAGGCACTGATTGATGAAGTTCTTCCAGCATTGGAATCAGCCATGGCTTCGGTCGGGATTCAAGGCGATTATTGGAGGCGGATGCTGGATCGTTCCAAGGAAGCCAGTCAAGGCGACCTTGCCCTTCCCTGTTTCCCTTTCGCCAAACAACTGGGCTGTTCACCAGATGAGGCGGCTCAGCAAATCGCAGATGCATTGCACCTCGACATGGGCCAGGCCATCGCTGTCGGTCCGTACGTCAACATCCGTGCTTCGATGGATTGGTTGGCCACACAACTGTCGAGAACTGCGGAACCCAAAGGTTCGATTCTGATCGAACACACCTCTGCCAATCCGAACGGACCGTTCCATGTAGGACGAGCCCGCAATGCTGTTCTCGGAGACACCTTCTCCCGCATGCATCGTGCGGCTGGATACGATGTGATCTCAGAATACTATGTCGATGACATGGGCAAGCAGGTGGGCATTCTATGTTGGGCTTTGGAGAACCTCGATGAAGCCCAAGTTCAGGCATTGCTGGCCGAAGGCAACATTCCGATTGAAGACTCTCCTCACTCATCCAAGGATGATTATGTCCGCGTCCTCTGGTATCAAGCGGCAAACCTGCTGAGAGTGAAAGATCCGGCAGTGGATGATGGTGTCACCGAACTGGTTCAGTTGAGCGAAGAAGCCGATGCCGATGTTCTGGCCAGGTTCGAAGCGGCATATCAGCCGGTACTCGATGGCATGCTGGTGACATTATCGCGAATGGGGATCGAGTTTGATACATTCACCAAGGAATCCACATTCATCGTCGATGGAAGCGTTGAGGTCTTGATGGATCAATTACAATCTTCTGAACTCCACGGAGTGGCTGAGAACGGCGCGCACTACCTTGAACTGGAGAGCAAGGGCATCCAAGGAAAGTCAACCCGATTCTATTATCGGCGTGGGGATGGAAGCAGCCTTTACGCGACCCGCGACTTGGCTTACCATCAGCAGAAATGGACACGTTCCGAACGTCTGCTCAACATTCTTGGCGAGGATCACAAATTGCAGTCCAAGCAGGTCGGGATCGCCCTAGAGGAATTGGACACCCAGCCCCCAGAGGTCGTCTTCTACGCCTTCACCAAATTGGCCGACGGCAAGATGAGCACCCGACGTGGCAATGTCGTCTACATGGATGATCTGTTGGATGAGGCTCAGGTCAGAGCCTATGCAGCGGTCACGGAGATTCGTTCAGATCTTTCTGAAGAAAGATTGCAGGAGATCTCCGAAGCGGTCGGGATCAGCGCCACCCGATTCAACATCGCCCGAATCTCTCCCGACAAGGGCATCACTTTCCGTTGGGAAGATGCGCTGAGTTTGGAGGCCGACAGTGCCCCCTTCATCATGTACAGTCATGCCCGTGCCTGTTCGATTCACAGAAAGGCTGGCAAGGTGGATACCTCCGTGGGCCTTGACACCTCAGCACTCGAAGGTTCAGCGGGCGAATTGGTTCGTAGAATGGCCTACATGAATGAAGAATTGCAGACCGCCATCGATTCAGCCGCCCCTCACCATTTCTGTGCATGGCTGAGCGCATTGGCGGTGGATTACAATCGCTTCTATCGTGACAATCATGTGATTGATGATGCAGGGATTGTTGTACAGAATTACATCATCAGCGAGATGGCCCGTGAACATCTGAGACGCGGCTGTGAAGCGGTGGGCATCATCCCTGTCGAAGAAATGTAATCTTGGGTGTGAGTATGGAACCTGAATCGGCCGACTCACTCGATGACGAAGAGCACGCCGAAGAATTCTCCGATGTCCTAGAGGATTTGATGGACGATGTTCACGAGAGAATCTCAAGTGGACAAATTCCCACCACCGTGATTTCAGATTCGGATTCCCTTGAGTTTGCAGACATCATCGATGAGAATGCAATTGACACAAACAATCCTGAACACGTTGATAATGAATCGTCTGAAGATGAATCCGAGGGTGGTTTTTGGAGAAGTCCAGCTGGAATAATTATTCAGATTTTCTTCTATATCCTGTTGTTTTTCTGGCTCGAAGTGTGAACTATTCACTCTTCTTCAAGAATCTCTTCGATGGTTTCACCGGCTCCGAAGATGGAGGCGATGATGGCAGAAATCCAGCCAACCATGCGATCACTCGGTCATGTCTTCACTCATCGAATCGAACTTCTTCTGCTGAATGGTCCGCCTCTCTCGGTCCTTCTCATCCAGCCACGCCTCGCGCGATGCCATTCGAGTGGTCATGCCCGCAGATGCCGATTGTGCTCTCATCGCGACCAATCCCTTGAAGGCCTGTGTGTAATTTTCAGCGCGCTTGTTCCAGTTGGCGGCAGGCCACCCACAATCCCAACGACTGGGGTCGTATGCATTCTGTTCGATCCAAGCCCCACATCGCGGGAAATAGCAGCGGGCCTTCTCTTCATCTCCTTCCACCCAGAATGTGAGCTCATCACACACTGGGCAGTTCTTGCGGTCGAAGGCTGCAAGTTCAAACGCCCCCTCATCACCCACAAAGTCAATCTCCCAAGCCACGATGCTGCCACTGACCACATTGGTCGAGCCAGCTCGGGTGAGGAATGCTCGCATCACGTCCCAGGCATCCTGCTCTGTCGAGAAGACACCGAGTTGGGTCTTCTCTCCGCCGGGGGTGGCCACGACGGGGACGAATACCTGCTTCAGCGGCTCCTCCATGCGACACCGTCCTCTATGAGGACGGAAGAAGTCATCGCTGCCTCAAAGACCGGCAAGCGCTTCTGCGATGCGTTCAGAACTCGCCGCTCGAATCACTGCCTTGCCCTCTCCCTCAACGAAGATCCCTGCACAAGGGAGCAGATCGACCGAGGCAGCAAAGAGTGGAA
>CAXEUI010000120.1:0-4422 GCA_963999335.1 uncultured Candidatus Poseidoniales archaeon | reverse complement strand
ATGTGCCGCCCCCTGAGGGCGAGAGTCTGGCAATGTGTGCAGAACGGACATTGCCGTACTTGACTGAGGCCATCATTCCCGATCTAGAAGCCGGAAAGACCGTTCTGGTCTCAGCACACGGAAACAGCCTGCGAAGCATTGTCATGAAAATCGAAGGTCTATCCAAGGAGGATGTACTCAGTCTTGAGATTCCCACTGGAGTGCCTCGCAGTTACACCTACGATGATGGGATGTTCACCAGGGCTTAGGGGCTGCGGCCCGATACATCCTGCGTAACAGCCCACCGATTCCAAGCAGAGCAAACATGGCGGCCCCATCAAAGATCAAAGGATCGGCTGCGTCAGGGTAGAACAACCAATACAGAACTGTGACGGGTGGAATAATCAGACAGATCAAACCGGCGGCTGCAAGTGTTCGCGCCTGATACATTCTATTCTGAACGCTGGAAACCGAGGCGAGGAAGTGGGTGATCTTCTCCGGCTCATCCAAACCCCATGATTGGTGGAACAAGCGCTGCTCAAGATGCTGCTCGTATTCCCAGATGATGAGGCCACCTCGATGACTGTCCAAGGCCTTGGATGAAGACCAGTGCTCTGGAGCGGTCGAAGTCCAACCCTCGCAGAATGCATGTTTGTCTTCTTTGGAGAGCCCTTGAACGCCAGCCGCAACGTCTCTCAGCGCGGGTGAAGGTGAGGTCTCAGGCACCAGCGCGTTGTAAATTCCGCCAACACATCCACGGATGATGACACGACCATTCATCAAGTGACAAATCTCCAAGCCGAAGTTGCGATGCGTGATGGTTCCCTGAGTGTCCGCAGAATGAGGGGCCCTCCACTTGGTCGCGGAACGAGTTCGGGGTTCCAGAATGTCCAGTCGTTTGTTCCATGCCCGTTCATCGTTCGGTGTCGATAACTGACGACCACTGAGCGAATGGAATCGACCGAGAGCAGCACCGGCCATCCGAAGGTGCAACGGGTCCCTAGGCAGAGGTTCAGAATCCTTCTTTTCAAAGATGAGAACCACATCTCTACCTTGATGTTGGATGCCGCCGATTGCAGTCTGTAATTCAGTACAATTCAACTCGGAGAGACGCCGGCCGTGGCCATCCTCATCCAAAGGCAGAATCTGTGCCTCGTATTGGGGGAATTCAACAATCCATCCGATGGAATTTGATTTGCAGGAGATTGGATTGTCTTCGACCCAATCACCCCATGTTGCCGAAAGGTCGTTCCACCACGCACTCGAATCCAATTCTCCGTCGGGCAAGAGCATCGGCAGACTATCCCAACGAACGTGGAGTGTGTGTGCAGTGAAACCAGACGGTGCATCCTCGGATTCGGTCACCGAAGTGACGGCCTTACGTGGGAACCACGGCTCGGATTCTAGTTCCACACCCCGGCCAAAGGTTGCATCCACATCAATACTCTCTGTTGCAGAGGACAGATTGAAAGCGCTCCGGTGGCGCCAGAGGCGCCATGGGAGAGACGACAAACCTGCCACTGGCGGTCGATCTCGACGGGACGTTGATCTTCACCGATATGTCGAAAATCACCTTCCGCAGAGTGGTTCTTCCACGAATCTGGTTGCTGCCCTGGATGTTGTTTCTCGATCTGACCAATCGTCGTGCAAAATGGAAGCAGATATTGGGCCGGAAACTCAAATTCGACCCCGCAGAACTCGAGTACAACGAGCCGTTCCTGGCTTGGCTCAAGGAACAGAAGGCGAATGGTCGAGAATTGGTTCTATGTACAGCGTCAGAGGAATCGGTGGCCAGACAGATTGCGGACCATGTGGGTATCTTCGATGACGTGATGGGCAGTGATGGGGTTACGAATCTGAGAATGGAAGCAAAGGGCAAGGCCCTTGCAGAGCGCTATGGCAAGGGACAATTCGCCTATGCGGGAAATTCCATTCACGATCTGAAGACATGGCCCTATGCGGGTGAAGTCATCGTGGTCAATGCCAGTCAGCAGACAATCAATGCACTGGGAGATCGTCCCTCGATTGTGTTTGAGTGAACCGATTGACGGTGATATTCACCAACAGGTCACCCAGCGCATAGACCACACCACAGAGCAGGGGTGGGTTCAGCGCTGTCAAGGGAGTCCATGCCACATCCGAATACCAGGTCCAATTCCCCAGATGAGTGCCCCACAATTCCATCGCAAGGGCCAACCAAGCCATGGTTGCGTACAGTCTTCGCTCGGGCCCCCAGCGCATGAAACCGAGCAGAGCAACGAGCAGGAACAGCCCGGATGTGTCCCAGCCTCGATAGGCGAAATACAGGGCCAATGGAATGAATGGAGTGATGGATGGCCAGGACCATTTCTCCGATAAATGGCGCGAGAATCGACGGCCCAGATCGAACAGGAACCAGTGCCCTACGGGAACGAACAATGGCATGAAACCCTCGCGATATTCGTACAGATGCCAAACTTCGGTGAAGAACAGTTCCATCGGTGTTGCGAACGCGAGGACGGTCAGCATCTCCACTCGTTCCACACGCTCCCCGCGAGAATAGATGGTGGCGAAGATGATCCAGCAAGCGATGTCGACGAGATATTCGCCCTTGACAGGCCAATCTGTTCCATTCTGATCCACCCACAGACCGATCCCGATGGTGAGGGCGTAGACGACCTCGCGGCGCATGCAATGGCCATACGGTCGACGCTATCAAAGCACCCGATTGCATCAAGAGGGAAGGCGGAGTCGACAGGGCATGGGCTGGTTGGGCCGAACACTGGACCGTACAGCCCATTGGCTTCTGAAGTGGCGAATCATTCGTGGACCAGCACGGTGGATGGCCAACTCGCGCTACGCGTGGAGCATTGTTTCTCGAACCGATCGTGTCCGTGAGCGTAGATTGCAAACGCGTGTGATGAGGGATACACTTCCTCAACACATTTCGATTATCATGGATGGCAATCGACGATACGCAGCCGATTCAGGTCTGGCTGCGACATTGGGTCATCGCGCGGGCAAGGAGAAACTTGAGGATGTCATGGATTGGGTACTCGACATTGGCGTTCCTTACCTTACCGTGTATGCGCTCAGTACAGAGAACATCATCAGTCGCAAGCCCGAGGAACTTGAGGCCTTGTTCGACCTCTATGTTGAGGGCTTGAATGATCTCTCTACAGATGAACGAATCCACAAGAACAGTGTCAAGGTTCAGGTGGCGGGTCGCAAGGAATTGCTGCCTGAACGCGTGCTTGAAGCCATTGACAACGCGGAATCATTGACTTCAACCCATGACAAATTCGTGTTCACGGTTTGCTTGGCATATGGGAGTCGAGAGGAAATTATCGATGCAGTGCGCGCCATCGCTGCCGACCATGCAGAAGGAGCCCTCGACCTGTCATCCATCGATGAGGCCGAGATTAGCAAGCGATTGTGGACCGGTGATATGCCCGATCCCGATCTGGTAATTCGGACCTCAGGCGAAGAGCGAATCAGCAACTTCCTGTTGTGGCAATCCGCCTATGCCGAGTACTACTTCACCGATGTATACTGGCCCTCTTTCACCCGCGGGGACCTGCTGGAGGCGATTGAGGCCTATCAGAATCGAAAGCGTCGCTACGGAGAGTGACGTCGTGGAATATCGCAATCCGGCGCTGACAGTGGATGCTGCGGTTCGTCGTGGCGATGAGGTGCTGCTGATTCAGCGTGGCAACGAGCCGTGGAAAGGCGCGTGGGCGCTGCCGGGTGGCTTTGTCGACTATGGCGAGGACCCGCGTGATGCGGTTCTGCGTGAACTGGAGGAGGAAGCTGGGCTCAGTGGGCGTATCATTCGCCTTCTGGATGCCAAAGGAGACCCCGAGCGCGACCCCCGCCAGCACATTGTCAGCATCGTCTATCTGATTGAGGCTGAGGGAGAGCCTGTGGGCGGTGATGATGCGGCCGATGCTCGCTTCTGGCCGATTGATCTGGTACTTGATGGTGAACTTCCCATCGCCGGTGACCACATGGAAATCCTACGGGATTGGTTGTCCGAATAAATCGTTGAGCGCTGCCTTGGTCTCATCGACCACTGGAGTTCGACCCGATGTGCGAGCCTCGCGCATCTGAGCCATCCATTCGTTTGCAATCTCATTGAAGCGGCCGTCGAAGAGATCGTCCTCATTCCAATGGAAGAAGTGTGATTGGTCTGCAAGATAGGTGAGAAAGCCTCGCTTCGCTTTCGATATCAGTAAGGTGGGCACACCCTGCACAACGGCCTCAGAAGCCAGCGTCGTGCTTCCTGTTAGAACACCATCGAACAATGTGGCCTGCACGGGCAATTCCCAGGCGGATCCGTCCGAGGCTGCAGCAGATTCCTTGTTCTCGATGAAATGGACCTCCATTTTCCGAATTACTTGTTCGTAATTGACGATTTCAGGTGTATCATGGATGCCACCACCGGCCAATTTACGGTGTAAAACG
>CAXEUI010000119.1:0-4462 GCA_963999335.1 uncultured Candidatus Poseidoniales archaeon | reverse complement strand
ATGTAGAGTCTGAGATTTTCCTGCAATTGTCCTAGGTATGCGGCAACATAGGCCTTTGAGCCGTGTAGGCCTTCCTCTTCTCCACCCCATGTGCAGAATTTCATCGTGTAATGTGGTTCACCGCGCGTCTGGGCCATGTTGGCGAATTGACGTGCAAGTTCGAGTACCGTCGCGGTGCCCGAAGTATCGTCGACCGCACCGGGCCCGTTGTAAACCGTGTCATGGTGACCACCGAAGATGATCAATTCATCCGTCTTTCCAGGCAGGATTCCACAGGGCGCCTTGACATCCCGCTCGCCTTGATTGTCGACACTCACAATCATTCGGATTAGCCCTTCTCCATTGACGACATCATCGCGAATCTGTTCACCGACATCGTTGCTCACCATCATGAATGGGATGCCAGGAGGTAAACTCTCAAACTGCGTGGTATCGACCGACTTGAAGTACGGTACACAGCGGCCTTCATCGCCTGGAATCTTGCAGTTGTTCGGTGGATTTTCTCCACCTGTCGAATCCCAAGTAACCAAAATCAGACCGTACAAATCGTTCTGCTGTGCCTTGAGCAGGAGTTGGGTATTGCTAGAGACTCCGCCCTGACCGAAGACCATACCAATGCTGGCTGAACCGTTCTCCCATGTACTGTTATCACTGGCATTGCCCAAATCAACGACTGGAATCTGGTCTTGGTACTGGTAATCGGCCGAACCAGAATATCCTTGGAGGACAAATTCACTTCGGTGTGTAAACACAGTTTCTTGGCTCCCCACGTCGGTAAAGGCGCAGGGTGGGAATCCGATAATTCCAGGCATACAAATCGAAAGTATCGGTTCTTCCTGAATTTCAAACATCGGAACGGCAAACGAGTTGTCCTCTGCGGCCAATCCGAAGTCCGTGAAATTGTTGAGATTCGATTGCGCAGCCGCGTGTTCAGAAGCCGATCCACTCATTCTGCCCTGCCATTCTGAATCGCCGAGTGCGACCAATCCTTCAGCAAAGGCCCGTGCTTGGGCGCTGTCGAAATCGATGAGTTCCCCATCGAATTCATCCTCAGTGAACCAACCGATGATGTTGTCACCGAACAGAATCGCAGTGAGACTGCCGCCGACGACCAGAATCACAACAACAGCGATGACTGGAACGGTGGCCCAAGGAAAGCGATCTTGGATTCGATGCATGAATGGAGTTGAAGCATCGGCTTCGGTCAACGCTGCAATGCGCTCACCCTTGGTTTTCGGGACCTCCAAGCCTCTTTCTTTCAGCATTTCACCGAGTTCAGCGTGTGATTGGTCTTCGTACCCCATCCGGACCTCTCCTTACAGTTCGTCATCCCACGTCGTCATTCTTCAAGGCACGGGTCTATTGGACCTCATCACCGGTCCAGCGCTGTCCAAGTGAGTGTTCAATGCCCATTTGGTCAAGAATCCGTGCCACGACGAAGTCTATCAGTTCGTCGATACTCTGAGGATTGTGGTAGAATCCAGGGCTTGCTGGAAGTACGACAACACCCCAGTTGGACAGTTTGGTCATGTTTTCCAGATGAACGGTGGCGTAGGGTGCTTCACGTGGGACGACGATGAGTGGCCGGCGTTCTTTCAGAGCCACCAGAGCTGACCGAGTCACCAAGTTATCCGAAATCCCGGCTGCAATCTTTCCGATTGTGGTTCCACTGGCGGGGCAGATGACGTAATGGTCGATTTTCGCTGAACCAGACGCTGAGCGCGCCGCGAGGTTGTCATTGTTCTCCAATGACACACCCGCAATCGTTGCGAGTTCATCCGGCTTCATGCCCAATTCAAGATCCAGATTGATGGCTCCCGCGTGGGTGACGATGAGAAGAATATCCCACCCTGCATCCGATAAAGCACGAAGGAGACGTTCGGCGTACAGCGCCCCCGAAGCGCCGGTAACGGAAACCACAGCCTCTGGCATATTTTCACCTCAGTTGATTCCATCTTGAATACTTTTCAGGAACTCTGACAGGACCGGCATCGCCGCATCAAAGGCCGCCGGGTCTCCACCCCATGCGATTCTCAGGTGGTCTGTAAGGCCCTTGTGGAACATTCCGCCAGGGGTTGCCAGCAGCCCGAGAGGGGCACCGAACTCATCCATGGCCTGAACGGCATCTGTACCGATTGGAATCAGTCCGAAGATCCCGAAGGGTGGAGGCGTCCACTCGATTCCATTCTGTGACAGCACCTCAATCAGTTTCGGCAGATTCACCGCTCTCATTTTCCTCAATGCATCCAGTGCCTCATCCAGATGGGGAAAGGCAGCCTCAGCCAGAGCCATCGATGGGGCACTGGCCATGCCCTGCAGATTGTGGAAGGCATTGCGTACATTCTGAATCATATTCGCAGGACCAATCGCCCATCCAAATCGGAGTGGTCCGAGTCCGTAGCACTTCGTCAACGAGTTGACAGAGATGACGTTTTCAGCACGTAAATGCATCGGTCTATAGAATTCTGTACCCATCGCAGCATCGAGATAGACCTCATCGGAGACGATGTTGACGCCCGCCTCACGGGTGACCTCAATCAACCAGTCCTCGTCGTCTTTTGCAATCATCTCACCCGTTGGATTCATCACGGGGGTCAGCGCGATGACACCGACTCGAGGGAGAATCTGCGACACCTCTTCTCGATTCAATTTCCATTCACCGGCATTCGGCCCTCGATGGAAGGGAATGACCTCACAGCCGAGCAATCGAGCACATTGGGAAACCACAGCGAACGATGGCATCTCGACCCCGACAACTCTTGGCCCATCTTTGGGCAGTGCCGCAAGGATTGCCAGTGAGATGGCTTGGCAGACACCGTGTGTGACGCATACCTGATCAACCTCAACTCCGTATCGCGAGGCCACCCATTCCGCAGGATTCGCTCCGCTATTCCAGAAATCCAGCATCTTCTGGTTCTCGACGTTCAGGTTCCAGTCATACTCGAATCCAGATTGGGAGAGGTCGTGTGGGCGCATCTCCTGCAGTCTGGGGATGTACCAGGACAGATAGTCGACCGGTGGAATGTCATCGCCACTGACCGGTCCACCAAGCCTTGGTTCCATCGAATCAACTCAGTGTAATAACCGGCAGTTCTCAAGACTTCGCATCGGTTCGGCTGAGATTTTCAGGCATGTTTGACAGCAATGCCTCAATCAGTTCATCCCCTGAGATTTCGTAGCCCAAGCGATCCAGAGAAGTGGTTGTCCCTGCAACCAGCCCACACCCGTCGAGTGTCTCGACCCGCCCCTTCGGTGTGGCATAGTTCACCGTGAATCCATGGCGTGAGACCCAGCGCTTGAAGGCCAGTCCAACTGAGCCCACCTTCGACCCTTCGACCCAGACCCCCTGCATCCGTTCATCCGTGCCCGCTAGGATTCCGAGGATGGCGAGGGATGAAATTGCCCATTGTTCCAATTTGGCGGTGATTCGTTTGACATTCGCTTCGTCTTCAAGATCCCATTTGAAGATCGGATAGGCCACCAATTGACCTGGACCATGCCAGGTAATTCCACCCCCGCGGTCCACATCTGTGGTTGGATAATCAGCAGGGACGACGACATTGTCTCGACGGGCCGCCGGACCCATCGTCACGATTTCTGGATGGCTACAGAACAGCAGTGTATCTGGAATATCATCCTGCAACCGTTGCTGCTGAAGGTCTCGCATCATTTGCTCCGCTTGAGGATATTCGGTGTGGCCCAAGCGGCGGACATCCACGACCCGATGCTCCGCCATGTCATCGGGTGGGGCTGGAAGGGCATGAAGTAAATGGATTCAATAACAAGATGGCGTTGTCGGTGAATATGCTACCCGATACGCTGCATATGTTCGACAAGGAAGACCGTAAGGCCTACTGTCGAGTATTGGCTGCTGTCGCGCTTGCAGACGGCCGGGTTTCTACCGAGGAATTCGCCAATTACGAATCGCGTATGGGCATGGCACTCTTGGCTCCCGAAGAGCGAGTCTTGCTGCGTCAAGAACTGAAGCGAGGGCGGAGTTTCATCAACGCTGCAGATCACATGCATCCTGCTCATCTCCGCATCGCACTTCGCGATGCATTGCTGATGGCTGCTGCAGACGGCCACTATGATGCGCGTGAGATGGATGTCGTCAAACAACTGGCGAAGAAGGCCTCATTCTCAGAAGAGGATTTGGAGAATCTCTACGATTGGATTGACGAAGGCTGGAAATGGATGAAGAACGGACGTCGGGTGCTATCTCTGCCCGAAGAAGTGCACCACTGGGGTACAGTTTACGAATGATTACACAGTATGGATTGCGTGCCCCAAGGTCTTCAGCACGCTTTCATGGAAGGCTTCCGACATTGTGGGATGTGCATGAATCGTGCCGGCGATGTCTTCGAGCACAGCACCCATCTCCAATGCCAATGAGAATTCACCCGAGAGCTCACTGACGTGACTGCCCGTGGCCTGGATGCCCAGAATCACATGGTTACTCTCG
>CAXEUI010000118.1:0-4471 GCA_963999335.1 uncultured Candidatus Poseidoniales archaeon | reverse complement strand
TTGGCGCCCGCCGGAATCTGAATCTGAGCCATTGGGCGGGTCGGTGCCTCCGCCGCCCGAATCGCAGTCCATGTCTGCAGAGACGACGACCTTGAGGCGCTCGCCGGATTCCACATCGAAGTCAGAGTTCCCACCCCAACTCGGGTGGAAATATCGCTCATCGAACCCACAGGAGTTGCCACCCAGTACTGAGGGCGTACAGGCATCTGTAGTCCAATCTTCAGTACCAATGATGGAAGTGCCAGCAATCACTGACACGGTCCAATCGACCGTGGACCCCTCCTGACCGGTCGCTTTGAGGAAGAGGACAATTTCCAATTCGTATTGGTTTCCATTCGGCGTACCAGTGACCACAAGATCTGAGAGCATCTGATCGGTGGAGAATTCAACGTTGGTTCCCGATGCTGATTCTTCTTCCTGTCCACCGCTGTCCGGTCTCTCCGTGGTGATTCGCCCATCGGTGGGATGTCCACCTGGGGCAGAAGCGAAGTAGAGGTCGTAACTGACCGTGCCGGAGTCATTTCGGACGGGTTCACTGTCCAAAGATTGAGGTGCTGGGACCATGTTGGCTGAAAATGAGGTCAACATGATTGCAACCAACAGAAAGGCCAGAGCAGTCTTGCCTCTAGACACACCTAGCATTCACTCACCTATGGTGTCCCGCGACCTTGAGGCCATTAAACCATTGGAGGTATCGCTTGATTCATACATCAGTTCGAAAGCCTGCATCGTAGATGCAAAAAGCCGTGAAATGCAGGGGATGGGATTCGAACCCACGAAGGCATTGCCCCCGGAGCTTAAGTCCGGTGCCGTTGGCCAGGCTTGGCTACCCCTGCAGGCTGGTTGAGCGAGCCTCGGGCTTTCAACACTACGACAGAGACCAGCCACCATCAACATCGATGATCTGACCTGTGATGTATGTTGGACCGGCCGCTAAGAACAACACAGTCTCGGCAATTTCTTCGGCGCTACCCTGCCTCCCCATCGGTATAGATGAGAGGACCGCGGACTTCCTCTCGTCAGATTCCCAGTCCTGAAAGAGAATGGCCCCCGGGCCCACAGCATTGACGCGAATCAAGGGAGCAAGTTCTTGCGCAAGGCTTCGAGTCATAGAGTGTAAAGCCGCCTTCGAGGCACAGTAATGACTGTGCTGGGGCCAATCACTTCGACCACTGGCATTGTCGATGATATTGATCACGGATCCCGGTTGATTGACGCCTTTGAATCGGAGGTGTGCTGCGGCGTGTTGAATCAACATCAAGGGCGCTTCAGCATTGACCTTCCACATCATATTCGCAGCGTCTGAAGTCATCTCTTCAAGCGGAATTCTTTCGAATATAGAGGCGTTGTTCACAAGGATGTCAAGGCGGCCTGCGCGGTCAATGACCGCATCGACCAACGCACTTCGATCCTCCTCCTGAGCAAGGTCGCCGCGAACGACGAATGCCTCACCTCCATCGGCCTCGATCTCCTCGATCAGGTCCTCAGCAGCGGCCAGGCTTCGATGACAGTGGACAGCGACGATAGCTCCGGCTCTGGCGAGTGTACGACAGATTTCAGCCCCGAGACGTGCTGCACCGCCAGTCACCAATGCGACTCTGTCCTCAAGGAGTTCGGCCATGCTACTTGGAGAGGCGACCCACCCTTCAACGCTCCGAGCCCGACCCTAGGGTCGGGAAACAAAGGATTAACGGAGTCCGATGATGACAGTCGACAAAGGAGTGGGTGGGATGACCGGAAAGCGACTGCCAATGACCAATGGGGCAAACCAACTCACAGCCATGGAGCGACGGAAAGATGCTCGCAAGAGACTCCCGCCTTGGTTCAAGACTCACCTCCCCACAGGGGGTGCCCAAATTGCATTCAATGAAGTTCGTGGCAATGTACTGAAACATCAACTGAGTACGGTCTGTCAACAGGCACAGTGTCCCAATATCCACGATTGCTGGGGCCGGGGCACAGCCACATTCATGGTCGCCGGTGAAGAATGCACGCGGGGTTGCAGATTCTGTGCTGTAGGCACTGTGAAAGACCCCCCGCCTCTGGATGAAGAGGAACCAGAGAATCTGGCTGAAGCAGTCGATTTGATGGGGGTTACACACGCGGTCATCACCTGCGTCAATCGAGACGAATTGTCCGACGGGGGTGCCTCTCATTATCGGGAGTGCTTGGAAGCTGTGCATGCACGTCGGCCCGACATTGGTCTTGAATTTCTGTGCTCAGACCTCGATGGCAATCTCGAGGCATTGGCGGCATTGTTGGATGGATTGGAGTTGCGTGTTTTTGCACACAATGTGGAATGTGTTCCTCGCCTCGATTCTGTGGTCAGAGACCACCGGGCTTCCTTTGAACAATCCCTCATGATTCTTCGAGAAGCAAAGCGTCTCCGTCCGGATATATTGACCAAGTCCAGCATCATGGTTGGCGTTGGGGAAACCAACGAAGAGGTTGTAGAGGCCATGCGCCTTCTTCGCGGAGTCGATGTCGACCTGTTGACAATCGGTCAATATCTAGCCCCTTCTCCAAGACATCTCGTTGTAGACCGGTTTCCCGAACCTGAAATCTTTGGAGAATGGGATCAGGCTGCGAGAGAATTGGGCTTCAAAGCCGTGGCTTGCGGCCCCTTGGTTCGTTCATCCTACAGAGCAGGTCTCCTCTACGAGGAGGCGAAGGGTGGACCGGTGACGCTCACCTACGGTGAGTCAATAATCAGCGAAACGCTATGAGCGACTTTGGATTGGTGAGAGTTATGGGCGAAGATGAGAACACGAATCTGCACGTTCCTGTGCCTCCTCATCGAGAGGGAGGGACATCCTTCCCATCGCCTCATGAGATTCCAGCAGGACATCACGAAAAACCCAACATTGACTGTGCTGGTTCCGATACCAGAGAACTCGCCTATGGATTGCTTCGTGTGCTGAATGACGAAGATGAGGCTGTGGGTGCCTGGGACCCCGGGCTCGATGCCGATACGCTTCGAAGCGCTCTGGAACACATGGTTCGAATTCGTGCTTATGACGATCGGATGATGAAGATGCAACGACAGGGTCGCCTCTCGTTTTACATGAAGTGTCTCGGTGAAGAAGCGGTCAGTGTCGGCGCCGCCATGGCAATGGAGGACAGAGACATCGTGATTCCTTCCTACCGACAGCAGGGGCTGCTGTTCGTTCGGGGACGGAGTCTGGTCGACATGATCAGCCATTGCATCACGAATTCCAATGACAATGTCAAGGGACGTCAGATGCCGGTCCATTATTCCTGGAAAGAAGGGAATTTCGTCTCGATTTCCAGTCCTGTCGGGACACAGTTCCCCCAAGCGGTCGGAGCCGCGATGGCCTTCGCTTATCGAGGCGAGGATAGCATCGCTTGCTCGTGGTTGGGCGAGGGGACGGCCGCGCAGGGTGATTTCCACTATGGACTCAACTTCGCATCGGTCTACAGAGCCCCATGCGTGCTGGTCATCGTCAACAATCAATGGGCAATCTCCACCCACAGGAATCTCGCGCAAGGTGGGCCCTCTTTCGCAGCTAGAGGCATCCCGTATGACGTCGCATCGATGCGAGTGGACGGCCAAGATTTCCTCGCCGTTTATGCCGCGCACAAATGGGCCACCGAAAGAGCGCGTGCGGGGCACGGGCCGACACTGTTGGAGATGTACACCTATCGTGGAGACAGCCACTCTTCCTCAGATGATCCCAGCATCTATCGACCCAGCGATGAATATGACTCATGGCCACTGGGTGACCCGGTCGAACGCCTGATCGCACATCTCGTGAAACTCGGCGAATGGGATGATGATAGACATGCAGCACTTGAGGAGCAGTGCAAGAACGAGATCATCACCGCCTACAAGGAAGCAGAAACCCATGGGACGCTCAAAGACGGGCCGTTCCCACCGGTCTCGACTCTGTTTGAAGATGTGTATGAGAAGGAGCCTTGGCACCTTCTTGAGCAACGTGGAGAGGTGGGGATCTGATGGCACGGATGAACATCATTCAGGCAGTGAACTCCGCGATGCATACGATGTTTGAGAGAGATGAGACTGTGGTCTCTTTCGGCGAAGATGCGGGGTTTTACGGTGGAGTCTTTCGCTGTACATCTGGACTGCAGGAAAAATTCGGAAAACAGCGTGTGTTTGATACACCCACCTCGGAAAATGCAATGACTGGCGTGGGTATTGGGGCTGCGTTGAATGGGATTCGCCCGGTGATGACACACCAACGCATGGATTTTTTTCTACTGGCCATGGATCAGTTGGTGAACAACGCGGCCAAGTGGCACTATATGTTTGGAGGAGCCGTGAGCGTGCCCATTACCATCCGTCTGATCTTGGGCCGTGGATGGGGGCAGGGGCCAACCCATGCGCAGAATTTGCAATCTTGGTTGGCGCATGTTCCGGGCTTAAAGGTGGCGATGCCGGCGACGACCGCAGACGCCTACACGTTGTTGAGAGAAGCAATTGATGACCCGA
>CAXEUI010000117.1:0-4488 GCA_963999335.1 uncultured Candidatus Poseidoniales archaeon | reverse complement strand
ATACGTGAATGATACGATGACGCTCAATGTCACAACCACCATCCAAGTGTGGATGCCCACCGGGGCCAGCGCCTTCGAGAAGCGCGTCGAGACCATCCACTTGGAGACATGGTTCAGCGGCGGGGGTGAAGACAACTACATCGAGAGCCGATTGATTACTGAGGAAGTCATCGAACGAGATGGACTGTGGCCCAGTGTGATTGATGTAGGGGATGAGTGGGATTTCTCTGAAACCATCTCTCGAACCACCACGACGGAGGAACGAATCAATCGAGCCCTGTGGAATGAAACCCACAGCGTTTCAGAAGACTTGGCCCGGCAGGTCACTTGGACCGCCACTGAGGAGAACGTGATCTCAACAGGGGAAATCAATGGTGAGAACACCCAGACCATGCGAATGGAACAGCAGATCGTCGGGGAATCGCGAACCAGTACCGATTGGTATCACGAGGAAGGATACTTGGTCAAGACGCAGCATTTCGTCAATGGTACGCTTGTGCTTTCTGCGACGCTCACGGACCATGAGTATTCATCCGAAAATGTCGTTGTCACCGTGGTGACAGACAACAGCATTCCCGCACCTTCTCTGTTGGTGGGTCTCGGTGTGTTCGCACTGGCCGCCATTCGTCGCTCAAAATCGGAATGAGAGGCCCAGACGCTGGGCGGCCTCATGACCGACATCCAGAACGAGTGGGGCGCGACTGATGGCATCTAGGCGCAACAGGGCGCCGATTGCACTGCCCTCCAGTGTGAGTGTTGATGCTCCACAGGTCATCGCATCTCCCTCTGCATCGATGCAAGCAAGAATCCCGTGAGTACCCCAGTCGATACTGGTCGGCGTTTCATCCATTCGATTGTTCGCTGAAATCTCCAGCGTGACCTCACCTCCCACGAGGGTGAAATTGTACATGTTCTCGTGATGCCAGAGCGTGCCCTCCTCACCCTCGGGCCCGGTGATTGTGATGTTGATGATCTGATTGAGAGCCGCAGTGGAAGGTTGAATTTGAACGGTAATCTCAGGCGCCACGGCGGGCGTGAACGAGGTCAGCCAGAATTCGGCGTCGACACCATCCATCGCGATATCGTCAGTCCACCAATAGACATCGTTGCCAACCGAAGGGCACCACCAGTGGTCTTCAAGCAGGTCGCCATTGGTGTTGTTCCACCAGTTGTGGTATGACATCTCACAACCGGCGTAAGTCGTTGGACTCTCACCGACCTCTGTGATGTTGTAGAGAATGGTCTCTTCTTCGACCTCCGGCTCGGGTGGAAGCGAAATTGGGCCTCCATTTCCGGACCAGATCTGTGTGTGTGTTGAAGCTGTATTCCAAGTCTCATTGGCACGCATCGGGAAGTCGTTCACCTCTTGAGGAGGGTCATATTCGTGAGTGTGGGTGAAATCAGCGATGCTGGTCACCCAGATTCCGAATGCATCGAAATCCAAGTCGATGGATTGAACCCGATGTATGATGGCGAGATCAGAGGCACGAACCCAACGAGTCTCGTGGTAATCGACCAACAATTCTCCGGATGCGAAAATCCCAGTATTGGGTTCAGGAAAGCGGCCGTTTCCAGCCCCATTGGCATCGATTTCCAGACGATACGCAGGCACCATGAGGCCGGAGACGTTGTAGGGCATCACCGAAGCAACCACGATGGTGGCATCACCGTTGACGAGCTCAAGTGAAGACCCCGCCAGATCGGGACTGTCCTCAACCAGATTGACGGCATCTAATTCAATGTCATATCGCCAGATATCTCCGACGTTCCACGTGACGATGTTGGCTTCATTCGAAGTGTGCTCAGTCGCCCGAATATGGGTCGAACTGAGTGAAAGTGGAGACGAGCTTACTCCAAGGAGAAAGAGGACGACCACCAATGACAAGACTCTGGCCACGTAGTGGCCACATCAGGTCTAGCAAATGAGGCCACCGGCCCACTTGGCAAGGTTCATCCCTTTCGGGATGACTCGCCGATTCATGTCGAAGATGTGGGCTGCGTTCTTTATGTCCGTCCTATTGGTATCAACACTGAACTTCTATGCCGTGGTCCGAGAACCGGACAGGGTTGAGATTGACGAGGTGCATGAACACCTTTCGGAGACCGTGAAAATCGAAGGGACCCTGATTTCTTGGGTTCGCGACCCTTACACTGATGGTTCGGACCGGGTCGATCTCCAAGTGGAAGATGTACCTCATGTCGTGAAGATTCGCTGGTATGACACCAGTGATGTGCCTCCCATCGGTGCCACCATCATCGTCGAAGGTGAAGTGGTTCAATACAATGGAAAAATTTGGATCAACGCCAAGGGCATGGGCGCAGTGTCACAGAAAGCGGGTGCTGAAGTGGTCATGATTGAGACCTCATTGAACGACATCTCGGCCAATGCAGAGGACTATCGTTCCGAAGTTGTCAGTTTGTCTGGATACCTGTCGGATGCCATCGAGCCGGATGTGACATGGCAGAGTTTCACCCTCATCGACAACCCCTCCTATCTGGACAGTGATCACCGACTCTACGTCTCTCTTCAGGGTCGGGTCACCGAGTGGATCGAAGCGGGTTCAAGGGTCAACCTCACCGGTTGGGTTCAATGGGATGAACGCAATTATCGCTGGTCGATTGTGGTGCAGTCATCGACGATTGATGTGACCCACCCGGCGGGTGCCAAGCGGCTGTCCTGGGCAGTTGCAGCGGAGACCTGGTCCTATGACATCGGCAAACTCGTCTTTGTCGAAGGAACATACAATTGGGCTGATGGTGAACATTGGATCGTCGCACCGGGTGGAGAGAACGTCGGCATCATCTGCCTCATTCCGAATCTCGATCTCACTGTCAATGGCACACTGCCCGAGGATGGGTTCTCAGGTCGCCTCATCTGGTCCGAGAATCGCGCTCAGATCTGTCTGCAGATGAGCGATGAGGACCACACGGTCAACCCTGTGGGCATTCTCATTGGGGATTTCACAACGCTGGCGACGATTGCCGCCAATCCGTCCGATTGGATTGGTGAAGAGGTCAATGTCGCTGGTTGGACCACAGGCGCCATCTCGCCTGATTATGACAAAGGATACATTGGCGATGGCAAGGATTATTTCGAACGTTCCACGACCCTGCGCTTCCAGATTGCCGGGGCCCATGCGGAATGGATTGAGTTGGGGACATACATCGAATTCTACAACGTCACGGTGGTCTGGAATGAAGCGGAGGGGCGCATCCTCCTCGATGTTCCATTGTACGCCGTGGGTACAATCGATGTCCCACCGAGCACGTTCTCATGGACTGAAGGGTGGGAAGTCTGGACCTGGCAGGTGAACACGCTCGTCAATGTCAACGGTGAACTCAACCAGACCAGCAATGGTGACCTGTGGTTGGTTGCATCTGGGACCAGCCAACGTGTTTGCTTGTTTGACGATGGGTCTGCACTCGCGACTGGATTCGATTCGCAAGGCAACAGTACCGGCGTTCAAGTCTGGACGGGGCGTTTGCTCGCGATGGATGCAGCCGGAAATCCTGGTGTTCAACTTTGTCTGGCACTCTGAGCGGGAGGGATTGCGATGTTGGATGGTTTTATGCTCGATTGGGCGTGGCTCATGGCCTCGTTCTTCATCGGCATATTTCTGGGATGCATGACCGGTCTAATTCCAGGGTTTCACGTCAACAACGTGGCGCTGATCGCCCTCTCGATGTCGCCGCTGGCGGTCGGTGCAGGCATCCCATTGTCCGCTGTTGCAGCCATCATCGTCGCCATGGGGACGGTTCACACCTTCCTGAATTACATCCCGAGTGCATTGATTGGGGCCCCGGATGGTGATACAGCTCTCGCCCTGTTGCCCGGCCATAGGATGTTGATCTCGGGGCACGCCGCACAGGGTGTGGCATACTCCGCACGAGGCAGTCAACTCGGACTGTTGCTCAGCATTCCATTGCTCGTTGTCGCTCGACTGCTGTTCGGAACCAATCCCGGACTGGGTCTGTATGAACTCAGTCGTGATTTCTTGCCCTGGCTATTGTTGGCCATCTCCGCCTTCCTCATTCTCACCGAGACCACCCGCCTTGCTTGGCCGCGTTGGATTCAATATGCAACGTCTTGGGCGAGGGTCGAGATTCCAAAACCGATTGAATTTACAATCCCCTTGGGAAAGTGGAAGATTAAACGCCGATTTGAGGCGATCGACTTCAGACTTGGAGACAATTCTCGGGTTGCAGGTATGCTCGTGGCGACCGCATTCTTCCTGCTGGCAGGTTTCTATGGTTGGGCTGTGTTCGAATTGCCGGGTCGCAGTCCAGTGGGAATGCCCTCAGCCACGCTGTTGATGCCCGCACTTGCAGGATTGTTCGGCATTGCCAATCTCATTGACATTTATGTGACGAGCTCCGAGATGCCGCCGCAAGAACAGAATTGGGATTTGCCTCCAGTAAAACCGCTCCTCGTCCCCTGCCTCCTCTCGTCTTGCTGTGCTGCGGTCATGGCCATCCTGCCCCATTTTG
>CAXEUI010000116.1:0-4535 GCA_963999335.1 uncultured Candidatus Poseidoniales archaeon | reverse complement strand
AACACGAACATGAGGAACGGGTGCTTGGCGGTCACCCAGGCTTTCTCCAATCCTTCCGCAGCCAATTCCTCCAGCACTGCTTCAACATCTGTTTCGGTGCGACTGCCGCGGACGGGACGCATCCGACGGGTGACACCCCGGGTGCCATCCGGCTTGTCGGTGACTTCCTCCAGTAACCAGACATGCTTGTTTGGAATGTCAGACAATGTCATGCGAGAAGCGTGCCAAGACATCGAGAGCGGCATCATATCACCAGCGCTACCATTTCGAACAACCATCACCAGTGGCAGGACAAGGAAAGCCAATCCGGCCCAGATCAGAAGAGAAAGGGCGGGAGGCATGGCCGTCGAAAATGTCTCGCTGGAAGAATTCAGGGGGAATGCTGCGCCATTCCATGACGGTAACAAGAGTGTGGCCAACATCATCGCTTTGGCATCCGCGCCGCCATGCAACATTCTGAATCGCCACGCCATTTCAAAGAACACCAAGACAACACCCATGATGACCATTTGACCCCACAGCAATGCGGACTGCGTGGCCGGTGCGGATGTGTCCATGTACACATTCGCGTCGAAATAGTCGAGCAGGGTGGGCGCGTATTCCATCGTGCCCATGACCAGACCGACGCCGCTGGCAATATACCAGATTGTCACCAGGATGTCGACAATCGAACCACTCTTGAGGTCGTGAATGTCAGGACGGCCAATCAATGCTGTCGAAGCGAAGGCTACGGCTGCGGACGCGGTCAACCAAATCATCCAGCTCGCTTCAAGGATGAGGAGTTCAAGACACAACAGGAACAACGCGGGTTTGGCCCAGGTCCACCACCACTCGTTTGAAACCCGGCGGGTCTTGTGATCCAGCCATGCAGCACCACCAAAACACAGGATGAGGACACCGAGGCGCACCCACTGTATGAGTTCCAATTCGAAGTTGCCTTCAGTCATGCGACTCAACCCTTGCACTGGAAAGCGCCTTAAAGCAGCCTCGGCCCCGCACAGCCGTGAGCACAGGTTCGAGGGAGTACCATGACAGCCGATATCGAGAATCGTATGCAGCAAATCGCTGGCGTAATCACACAATTGGATGATCCGAAAGTTCCCCGCAACATCCGCAAGGGCGCGAAAGATGCTGTTGAGAAGTGGCTGCTCAACAAGAACAAGCAACTCGATGTCAGAATCGCGATTACACAAGCCAAATTGGAGGAACTCTATGAGGACCCCAACATTCCAATGGAATTTGGTACACTCATCTTGCAAATCAATACGGCTCTGGAACAGATGCTTACGGATCTGCACTCCTGATGGCCCACGGCATTCCCGTATTGGCCAATCCAAGACCCTCTCCTTGGGCAGTGATTCCGATCAATCCAACCTCGATGGAGGAATCAAACAGAGCGAGTCCGTACTCTAGCCGTTCCTGTAGAGTTCCGGATTGCACGGCAATTCGATGACACAACATCTTGATTGTGATTTCTTCACCGATTCCAGTTGCTGCGAGTGCGATATTCTCGTCGATCCAGAAGCCTGGACCCCACAATGGAGTGTCGCCGACTCGACCCCGGGGCCTTCCAGAGCAACCTCCAGTGGATGTGGCCACCGCCATCAGACCATTGGCATCGATGGCGACACTTCCAACTGTATCATTGCCTGTTGGAGAGTCACTGCCTTCGACTGTGGCCTTTGGATAACCGTGAGCATCGGCCCAATCACGAGCACCGTCGCCGACGAGAATGTGAATATTCTCATTGAGCAGACCTGCAGCAACATGAATCGGATTGGGAGTGTTCTCAATGGCCATGATGACGCCAAGACGACCGTCGGAAGTGGCGACTGCCGCGTCCAATTGAATCGAGCCGTCAGCCCTCTTACGCCCCCCGGTTCCAGCATTCAGTACGGGGTCATCCTCCATGATCTCGACAGCAGAAAGAACGGCGGCGAGTGCAGAACCTCCAGCCGATAGAATCGCCCATCCTGCATCGGCTGCGATATCCACGCCGGGCTGATCTTTGGCGGTATGACCCGCTCCACCATGACAGACAATCATCGCGGACATCTACTTCCCCTCCGGAACTGCGCTCAAGCAGAAGGCCGGCCACTGGGGTTTGGTGTCAGACGATCGATGACTGCACCAAGACGTTCCACCAAGGAACTCTTCTTCTCGTTGGAGACGAGTGCATTCTCCATGACTTCATCAAGAGTATCGACAGGGATGACAACGACTTGATCCTTGTAGGCATCATCGATGAGGACATCCTTCATGTTGGCACGAGGGATGATGACCCGCTCAATTCCACTCTTGGCTGCAGCCTCAATCTTCGCTGTGACACCACCAATGGGCAGAACTTCACCGCGAACGGAGAGGGAGCCTGTCATGGCCAGATTCTGATCGATTGGGATGTCCTCAAATGCAGAGATGATTGCGGTTGCAATGGTGATGCTCGCGCTATCACCATCGACACCATGCGTGTCGACGAACTGAATGTGAATGTCATAATCCGAAACGTCTTTTCCGGTCAACTTCTTGATGACGGCGCTGACATTTGTGACGCTTTCTTTGGCCATATCAGACAAGCCACCGGTGGCAAATACACGGCCGGCCTTGGCGTGGGACGGCGTCACAAGGGCTTCGACAGGGAGCATGATTCCACTGAAATCAGACATCCCACTGTCGGCACCAAGAACCGCCAAACCGTTGACACGCCCGACGCGCTCACCACTGTTCACCAACAACGAGTAATCGAGGCGATGTTCAATAATGCGATCTGCCACCTGTTGTTCAAGTGGGCGAGCGATTCGACGAGCACCGAGGACATGCTTGCCCGTGGTGATGCTGGCGTTCTCTTCACAAGCAAGGTCGCCTGCAATGCGAACCAATCCACCCAGTTCACGAAGACGCAAAGTGAGTTTACCACGGCGACCCGCTCTTCGCTGGGACTCACGCAGAATGACCTCGACCGCGGAGCGATCAAAATGAGGAATCGGATTGCCGGTCTTCTTTTTCATTTCATTGTTCACTTCCTGGGCGATGAAGCGAATCAGACGGCGGCGGTTGCGCTCGGTATCGCGCATGGTTGAATTGACATAAACCTCGTATCCGTATCCGCGAATCCGACTCCGCAGAGCGGGATGCATATGCTGCACTGCATCGAGGTTCCCAGCTGCGACGAGGATGAAGTCACAAGGGACCGGTTCGGTCTTGGTCAGAGCACCAGATGACCGCTCTGAGCGACCGGAAATCGGGAAGGCCTTCTCCTGCATTGCCGTGAGCAGGGCTTGCTGCTCTTCCAAGCGCAGCAGGTTGATCTCATCAACGAATAGAACGCCACCATGGGCCTTGTGAATGGCACCGGCCTCGACACGTTCGTGAGCAGGGGTTTCCATCCCACCGGATTGGAAGGGGTCGTGACGGACATCTCCGAGTAGACTACCAGCCAAGGTTCCGGTGGCATCGATGAACGGTGGCATATCGCCACGCTTTCGTTTGACAAGCAATTTGGGAATCCTTGATTCCTCGTTGGATACCAATCGATTCTTGATGAACATGTATCCAAAGGCGAGAAGGAACATGCCGAAGAGGAGCATGATGATGTCTCCGGATTGAATGGTCGCCAACAGAAGTGCAGCACCGATGAGAAGGGCGACGAACATCAGCGTTCGACTGGTGCGTTCACGCTGTTCACGAAGTTGGGCACGACGATCCTTGACGATTCGATCTCCGCGGCCCGCTGGGACCGTGCGAATTCGAGGTTCATTCTCGTCATCGTCGTTCACATAGCAGAGTGTGTCCTCCAAGGTTTCGTTCGGCATGAGATCGGTCATCGCTTTTGCGAGCATGCTCTTGCCGGTACCGGGATCACCGATCATCATCATGTGACGTCGCTGTTCAGCCGCCTTTCGAATCACCACCGCTGCATCTTCCTGCCCGATGACCTGGTCGACCAGACAATCAGGAATGGGGACGTCGGCTGTTGATTCGAAAGAGATGCCCTGAAGCCATTCATCAACCGGTTGATCGATGATGGGGTCGTCCGCTCCATCGGCTACAGAACCCAAACCGAAACGACTCTTCTCAGCAGGAGGTGGGTCAAGTTCTTCGATGATGGCCACCTCTTCAGCGACCTCTTCATCCACTTGTTCATCCGCCATGGCGACCTCTCCAGTATGACAAGGGGGCTCGGCTACGTTCTTGAATGTGCGGTATTGCGACTTCAAGCGCCCAAGGGGCTTAAGCCCCCTTGGGCGGGGTCTCTTCAACCATCGTCGTATTGATATTGGAGACCATGGTCGGAAAACCATCCACTCAGCCGCCTCAGGGTCGGCACCTTGCTTGCAGGGTCGAGTTCCTCGGAACTGGGACGTGAAAAAATGACAGAATACACCGCACTGCGAGAAGAAGATGGCCGGACTTACATCGTCCCGATTCAAGACGATGAATTGAAGGTCAAAGGCATCGGAAGATTCGCGCCGAAACCTTTGCTTGAAGGTATTCAGAATGGTGAACGTGTGACCATTGGTCAAAAGGTACTGACCCGA
>CAXEUI010000115.1:0-4590 GCA_963999335.1 uncultured Candidatus Poseidoniales archaeon | reverse complement strand
GATGAAGCTGGCCGTGGCAATGCCGCCATTGCTGGAGATGTCATGCAGGATCTGAAAACGGGACATTTGGTGGGAGCCACGCCTTGGAAGCAGCAGATTGCAGAAATCGTTGGCGTCATCACGGGTGCAGTCATGGCACCTCTGACACTGGTAGTACTCAACGATGCATATCGCATTACCCAATCGTACTGTATGGATAATCCAGTGAAATATTATGCTGATGGAACGCCAAATTGCAGCGCGGCACTCGATGCCCCACAGGCTGAGATTATCGGCACACTCATTGAAGGCATATTCGGTGGGACTGTCAATTACCCCATGTTGGGCCTGGGTGTATTGATTGCCATTCTGATCATTTGGAAAGGACTTCCTGTGATGTCGGTCGCCATCGGCATGTATCTTCCCTTCTATCTCTCCGCAACCATATTCATCGGAGGGGTACTGAATCATTTTGTATTGCGAACTGTTCATCTTCGAGTCGATGGTACACTGACTGGAAACCCCTCTGATGACGCCGTAGAGGCTGGCAGTGATGTCTCAAAACGTGGCCTTCTCTTATCGGCTGGCATGATTGCAGGAGAGGCGTTGATGGGGGTTGCAGTTGCGATGTTTATCGTCCTCGCGAATCTAGTGAAACCAATTCGCGCACCTGCGGACTGGTTCTGTAGCGAATCACATGTCGATTCAGGGACAGGACACTCGATTTGTGATGAACGGGTGATTGGCACCCTTCCCACATGGCTTTCGTTGATGTTCTTCATCTGGTTCTTCCTGGTATTCATTTATCTTGCGACCCGAGGCATGCCCCGATCTCAGAATGGACGCGGCAACCTCGTCATCGATTGGATTGCCATTGCCATAGATAGTGTACGTAGATTCTTCAATACGATAAAACCACCATCGATGCGAGGATGAGAACCGCATTCGGCTGCGGCAACGCTCAAAGACCCTCCAATTAAGCAGCGATTCAGGGATGACATGTCTGAACGTGGAATGGGATTGGGCATTGACGATCTAGAAGCCATGGCGAAGCGATGCCGTCGCAATATCGTTCGCATGGTCCATGGCGTAGGAGCAGGACATCCCGGTGGAAGCCTCAGTGCAATCGATATGCTCACCGCACTCTATGGACACCGCTTGCGGGTCGACCCCACGAATCCCGAATGGGATGAGCGAGACCGATTTATCATGAGTAAGGGACATGCGAGCCCGGGGTTGTATTCGATTCTCCATGAACGTGGATTCCTCTCTAAAGACGATTTGTCGACCTTCAGAACGCTGGGTGGATGTTGTCAGGGACATGTGGATATGAAATGGTGTCCCGGTGTCGATTTTAGCGCTGGCAGTTTGGGCATGGGACTCTCATTCGGAATCGGTTGCTCGATTGCCGCCTCATTGGATGGTAGTAATCGAACATCTTGGGTCATGCTCGGAGATGGTGAATTGCAAGAAGGTCAGGTGTGGGAGGCAGTCATGTCTGCAGTACATCACGAAATCAGCAATCTGAAGGTAATCGTCGATCGAAATCGAATCCAAAACGATGATTTTTGTGAAGCTCAGATGAGAATCTTCGATGTATCAGAAAAATTTGCTTCATTCGGTTGGGCCGTTATGGAGATTGATGGACATGATATGGACCAGATTGTCAATGCGATTGATTGGGCGGATCAGGTCATGGATGGCCCGGCCTGTATTGTGATGCATACAATCAAAGGAAAGGGCGTATCATTCATGGAGAATAATCCAAAGTTCCATGGTGCAGCCCCTTCTGATGACCAATTTGAATTGGCAATGGAGGAATTGTCGTGAGTGCACCAAGTAGTGGTGGCGCGAGTCGAGATGGATATGGTGCAGCACTTCTTGAAATGATAGATGATGACAAAGTCGTTGTCTTGGAAGCCGATCTCGGGAAATCGACCAAATCGTGCCTATTTCGAAATGAAAAGCCAAGTCACACAGTCAGTCTGGGGATTGCTGAGCAGAACATGATGCTCGTAGCTGCGGGAATCGCCTCCTCTGGATATGTCCCATTCGCCTCGACATTCGCGATTTTTACCGAACGTGGCTTTGAACAGGTCAGAAATGGAATTGCAAGACCCAACATCGTCGTTCATCTTTGTGGGAGTCATGGCGGAATTCATACAGGAACCGATGGCTCCAGTGCACAATCAATCGAGGATCTTGCCATTTACCGAACCCTCCCCAACATGACCGTGATTCATCCAAGCGATGATCTCGCCGCCAGAGCCCTCACACTCTCTCTACGACACCACAATCAGCCATCATACATGCGAACGGTACGAAACAAAGTACCGCGAACATATACAGAGGAATCCGCAACAGAACTCAAAATAGGACTGGGTCATGTACACAGAAAAGGAAATGATATTGCGATAATTGCCTGTGGAGTCATGCTGAACGAAGCCATTGAAGCGGCAGATATTCTCTCATCTGAAGGTATCGAGGCGTCAGTTGTCGATATGCACACCATCAAACCCCTCGATGAGCACCTCGTCGAACAATTGTCTCAGCAATGCGGTGCCATCGTCACAGCCGAAGATCATTCAATCATCGGTGGATTGGGTGGCGCTGTAGCCGAATGTGTAGTTTCGACGAACCCCGTCCCCATCGAGCGAATTGGTGTCAAAGACCGATTCGGTGAATCAGGAGGAAGCGACGAATTGCTACAATTGCTTGGCATGAAGGCTGTTGACATCGTCAGCGCTGCCCACCGAGCTGTTGCACGCAAGTAATCACGACAACGCCCCACATGGCTCCACAGCCTTGATGAAGAGGGTCGGGTACGCGCAAACAACAGAGGGATACTCATGGGTGATGATGATAACCGTCTCAAAGAACTCCTTGATGGGAATCTTTCGCCTGAAGAAATCGCTGATGACCCTGTTTTGGCCAGCCTCGCAGAGAGAATTTATGGGACCGATTTTCTCGATCGAGTCGGAATCACGCGTGGTGAAACGAAGCGTGCCCTGGTAGACCAGTTTTCAGAGATTGACGGTGACGATTTACTCATTGATGATCTACCCGATGGTGGACTTCCATTGCCCATGCCTGAAGATATGCCACCCAACCCATCATTCGATATTGATGATGAGGCTGAATCTGGGCGTTCCCTCAAACACAAACTCTCCCTTTCTGGTGGTCTAATCGGCTTGACAGCTGTCATCGTCAATCTGTTCTATGGTTTCGGACATTTTCTATCAGGATGTTCGGCAGAGATTCACAGTACTTGTTCGACAAGTATGAAACTCAATTGGGCAGAATTCCATCGAATGAACGAACACATCGCATGGAGTCCGACCGGATCGATTGGAATTCCTGACGTATTACTTGCATTGGTGTGCCTATGGTACATCGTTTGCGGTCTGCGTTCTCGAGATTAATACATCCGAGCCAGATGCTGTCGTCGCGATGTCATCTTCCCGGATACAATACACGATTGCGGCTCATCGTACTCTGTCATTGCATCCCCAAGAATAGTCAGCCCCGTCGATTTTTCCAGTACTTCAGCATCTGAGTCGGTTCCATCAAATGCAACTTCGTAGATTTGCCCATCGATGATTTCTTCGTCCAACGATTGCAATCGATTGACACACGCATTGGAGTGCGCACGAGTTCGTTCGGTCAATTCTGAATGGACAATGTCCAGTTGGTTTCGGACAGCATCTGCTAGATGATCTAGAGGAACGGGGTCTTTTCCTCCTGTTCTACGGGCTGCAATTGCATTTCCATTCTCAACATCCCGTGGGCCGATTTCCAATCTGAGCGGTACGCCTTTGATTTCCCAATCCCAATATTTCTGACCGGGGCGTAAATCACGTTCATCGATTTTGATTCTAAATCCAGCATTTCTCAATGATTCAGCAGCGGATTCAACCGCCTGAGAAACGGCCGGGCTCTTGTGTTGAGCGATGGGCATGATGACGACTTGGATGGGGGCGATTGGTGGGGGGAAAATCAAGCCATTGTCATCTCCATGCAAACCCACGACCGCCCCGAGCAATCGTTCTGACATGCCATAGGTGGTTTGATGACAATACTGAGTGTCTCCCTCCTCATTCTGATATGTGATGTCGAAGGCCTTTGCCCATTGATCTTTGTAATGATGGCAGGATGCGACTTGGAGGGTTCGGCCATTTGGCATGATGACGTCGATTGCAATGGTGTACCACGCGCCTGGAAACGTGTCCCATACCGGTCTCTTCGAGATGATCACAGGCAACGACATACTGGTCATCAATCGGGATACGATCTCAAGATCCTCGTGGATCTGACGTGTCGCACAATCTTCGTCTACATGTGCGGTATGTGCTTCAAAAAAGTGGATTTCTCGTACGCGAATGAATGAACGGGTTTGTTTTGTTTCGTATCGGAATGTATTGACAATCTGGTACGTCTTCAGTGGGAGATCGACGTGGCTGCGTATCCAAAGAGGGAACAATGTGTACATCGCAGTTTCACTGGTGGGGCGCAGGAACATGGGGACATCAAGGACGGTTTCTCCCGCGTGACGAACCCAGTAGACCTCCTTCTTGAATCCGGCATCTTCCTCCTCCTCACGCAGTTCACTGG
>CAXEUI010000114.1:0-4631 GCA_963999335.1 uncultured Candidatus Poseidoniales archaeon | reverse complement strand
CACCGATATCGGAGCCATGGCCACTGACCAGATTGAAGACGCCATCGGGAAGATTCATCTCATCGATGATGTCGGCCAAGAGGAATGCATTGAGTGGCGCTTCCTTGCTCGGTTTGAGCACCATGGTGCAACCGGCCGCAAGCGCAGGTGCTACCTTGCCGATGATCTGGTGGAGCGGGAAGTTCCAAGGGGTGATGAATGCACACACTCCAATCGGTTCTTTGACAATCAGTGAATTGCGAACCTCTACTTCCCACTCGAACGTTTCCAACAACTTCGCGTAGGAGCGAGCAACGACACGAGGGGTGCCGACCATCGCCATTCGGCTGTAACCGATGGGTGTCCCGACTTCCGCGGTGATGGTTTGCGCCAACTCCTCAGTGTTCTCTTTGATGGCCGCAGACAATTCATTCAGTGCAGCGATTCTCTCCTCGCATGTGGTGGATCGCCAAGCCGGAAAGGCAGCCCTCGCTGCCGTCACTGCGGCATCGACATCTGCTTGGCTGCCGACTGGAACCGAACCGATGACCTCCTCCGTCGCGGGGTTGACAACTTCGATGACACCGTCACCGGTGGCCTCGACCCATTCACCATCGATGTAGAGGGAGTCGCGTCGCATCATGTGTGGCCGATTCATTCGCAACTTATCACCTTCATGCAATTGAATACTGAGGACCTTTACCGCCCTGCATGGTCCTAGAGGTCGAACGCCGAGAGTCGGTGGCCATCGTCACGTTGTCTGCAGAAGCAGCACGCAACGCGTTCAACAGCGATTCGATGAGTGAAATCTCAAAGACGCTCAACAAACTGATGGACGATTCAGACATCCGGGGCATTGTCATCACGGGTACAGGCAAATTCTTCTGCGCCGGTGCCGACATCGAGGAATTCCAACGAAGCATCGAGGATGGACGAATCGGTCCTCTCGTGGATGATCTGACGAGCATCCTGCATCCATTGCAAGTTCGCATGCGCACGGATCCGACCATACTGATTGCAGCCATGAATGGCGCGGCTGCAGGCGGAGGCCTCGGCCTCGCATTGGCTTGCGATGCCCGTGTGGCCGTGGCGGATGCCAAATTGGCTGCAGCATTCTTCAAACTCGGTCTGTCCCCGGATGGAGGCACGACTTGGCTTCTTCCGAGATTGGTCGGCAATCAGGCGACGCGCCGCTTCTTCTTCAATGATGAGATATGGAGTGGTGATGAAGCTCTGGAGAAGGGGGCTGTGGACGAAGTCGTTTCTCAAGATAATCTGGTTGTCCGCGCCGTTGAATTGGCATCCGATTGGGGCCAATGGTCGAAGATCAGTCGCAGTGGAACCAAGCAACTGCTCGACGCATCGACCTCGACCTTCTTTCAGACCCAATTGGAATTCGAGCAGGCCCTCATCATCGCTGCAAGTCAGACTGACGACTTCGCCGAAGGTGTGGCTGCCTTCCTTGAGAAGCGGGATCCTGAATTCGATTGAGGGATTGGATGCCAACGCGATTGATTGTGATGCGTCACGCAAGCAGCGGTTGGGATTCTCCTCAACAATCAGACCATGAAAGAGTTCTCACCGACGATGGTCGTCTCGAGGCGCCTCGAATATCAGAGGCTTTGACCGACCTTGATTGGATTCCAGGCCTCGCGATTGTCTCCAGTTCCGCGCGCACGCGCGAGACCCATTCTCTGTTGATGGATCTACCACACGAAATCCGACCCGAAGTCTATGGCGCCAGCCTTGAGACATTATTGCTCATCGCTGAGGGGATTCAAATGGACAGTACCACCCTCCTATTGGGGCACAATCCTGGGTGCGAGCTGTTGGTTGCAACGTTGAGTGGCGAATTCCATCGAATGCCACCTGCGACGTGTGCACTGTTCACCAAAGATGGGCTGAATTGGAATCTTGAGAGGGTGTTGCGGGTGAATGAACTCGACTAGAGTTCCCGTTCGACCTTTTCATCGGATGACCAATCATAGATGCCCTTGCCTGTTTTCTTCCCTAGATCACCCGCTTCGACCAATCTGTTGAGCAAGGAGTGGGGTCGGTATGATTCATCATCAAACGCGTCAGCCAGATTGTTGAGAATATCCCTTCGTACATCCAATCCGACCAGATCTGAAAGTTCGAGTGGCCCCATCGGGTGCTTGTATCCCAAACACATCGCCGTATCGATATCTGATGCGGATGCCACGCCATCGGCGAGCATGCGAATCGCTTCGTTTCCTAGAACTACACCGAGGCGACTGGTGGCGAATCCCGGGACATCATTGACCACAATGCAGGTCTTGCCCATCCTGGCCCCCACTTCTTGCGCCACTTCGATGGTAGCATCTGAAATCTTGTCGTGGCGAACCAGTTCAAGCAGTTTCATGATTGGAACCGGATTGAAGAAATGCATTCCAACGACCCTGTCCGGTCTGTTCGTCGCGCTGGCGATATCCGATATCCTCAATCCCGATGTATTCGTCCCAAGCAGAGCCGTTGGAGGGGCCAAAACATCCAATTCTGCGAAGATTCGTTGTTTCAAATCGAGAATCTCGGGGACGGCTTCAATCACTAGATTCACGTCGTGTACTGCCTCAGCCATATCTGAGACCGCTCGCAGATTTCCAGCCCACTCACTCTTCTGCTCGGAGGTGGTCTTTCCTCTGGAAATTCCCTTGTCCCAGAATGCATCGATTCGCTCCATTCCGGCTTTCAATCCATCGGGAAAGGCATCATGAAGCCGAGTCTCCCAACCTGCTTGTGCACAGATTTGAGCGATGCCGGCCCCCATGGTTCCAGCACCGATGACAGCCACAGTCTGGATCGTCATTCTCATTCCTCCCTCCCATAGGCTGCCAGAGCCGCTTGAAAGAGTCGTTGGCGTGGTACATCATGCTCAATGAATGAAAAGAATGGTGCAAGATCCTTGAGGAGCTCGATGGCGGTGATATAGGCACCGTAAATGAACGGATCCGCCTTTTCTGTTGTAGGGATCATGATTCCCAATTTCTCCAATCCCTTCCGGGTGTCTTCATCCCAGATCGAATAGGTGTGTTTCATGAAGTGCAGATAGCCGGAGATTCGGCTCACGTCCAAATCCGCCTCATCTGACAGACTCTCTAGAAGCAGCGTGTCGGGATATCGGATTGCGTAGAGCATCAACATCACTTCTCGTTCGACATCACTATGCCAACTTCGACGTTCGTGCCCCATCCACTCATCGATCATATCGAACATTTCACTGGTGTAGGGGCGATATACACGGTATAGGAGTTCTTCGTATCCACTAGGATTTTGACTTTCATGATTGTGGTGTGCCTCAAATAATTCTGGAACCTTCTCAAAGAACGGTTTCAACCGTTCGCGGTCGATGCTGAGCAGGGCGTGGGCCTGCATGGTATCACCCGGGGGTTCACTCCTTCCATTCGCGGTACTGAATCCACTCTTCCTTGAAATATTCTTGAAGTTGGGCTTCATCATCGTCGTTTGGTAGTACAGAGGCGAGATATTGATTCCAATCGTCCTCAGTTCCCTCAAAGGATTCGCCGTGCAGGTCGAACATCTTGCCTTGATACATCCCTACACTTCGATTGAACTTGTCAGATGGAATGAATAGAGCCTGTTCACCGTCCTTACGTCGAGCGTTGATTCGTTCCATCTCCATCTTGAGTTCTTCAAAATAATGACCTCGACTTTCTTCGTTGAGGTGTTCACGGTCGGCATCTCCCTCATTTTCGCGTTCATCATAACGACCCTTGATGCCATAGACGTATGCCCACTGGGCTGAAGTGGATTCATCCACTCCGAACAGGTCGAGTCCAGTACTGACCCATTTGTTGACATACTTCTGAATTAGAGTACATGGAATCACTCCTTGTGCAACGATTCTACGGATGCCATTCGCGCCGGTGCCCAAGTGGAATGATTCCTCCTTCAGCATCGGTCCCATGCTTGCAGCGAGAGGCTTGAATGATGATGTGCTCAGCATCTTCAGTTGGAACTTTCCATCTCGATCGATGAAATGTGTGAACATGAAGAAATCCAACCAGTGGTCGATTGGTTCATTGAAGGAACCTAGCAATCGTGGTCGATCTTCCTCTCCTCTAATCGGATTGGCCGATGAGTTCCGCTCAAGCAATTTCTGTGCCTCACGAATCCCTTGGTCGCCGAAATAATTGCAGAGCACATAGGCCATTTGCCATCCATGTCGCTGTTCCTCGCACATAATCCTCATCGCTGACTTGCGATCATATTCGGTAGGTGCTGAATCCAATAGGTGCCACTGTTGCTCAACACTTGCGAATTCCGTATCACCCTGAACGCTGACCATGTTGATGATTGCATCTCGCACGGTCTGTTGAGGAACTTGCATTCTTCGGTCCCACTTTGGCATGCCTTCGAAATCACCGAACTCGATGGTATCTCCAGCAGTATCCCAATCAAATTTGATTTCAAACCGATAGTCTCCCAACCAGGCGGGGTCAAATCCAATTCGGGTTTGCCAATCGCTGAATTGGTCAATCCAAGCCTCAAAATTAGGTTGATACTGGTCAACAACATCTGTCGTACTCATCCCATCAACTCCGAATCAAGCGCCTTCAAATCGTGGTGTCTTTTTCTCTACGTAAGCTGCAATGCCAGTCTTCGCGTCCTTG
>CAXEUI010000113.1:0-4654 GCA_963999335.1 uncultured Candidatus Poseidoniales archaeon | reverse complement strand
GATCGCGTCGGCGATGAATTGGTTGAAGAGGGTATCAGTGTGGCGACACTACACGGGGGCCTCGATCAAAAGAAACGCGACCGAGCGATGGCGAAATTCGTCGAAGGTCGTTGTATGGCCCTCATCGCGACCGATGTTGCTGCACGTGGAATCGATGTTGAGGGGATTAATTGCATCATTCATTATGACCCACCCGAAAATGGAAAGGCGTACAAACATCGTAGTGGAAGAACTGCCAGAGCGGGTTCAACAGGCACCGTCATTTCATTGGTGCAAAATCCTCAGAAGAAGATGTGTAACACCATTCAGAGGGATGTCGGAATTTATGTCAAATTCAGCCCGCCAGATTTCAACGATTTGCCCAAGTACGATGTACAATACATCCCACCTCCTCGAAAGCAAAAGCCACGCAAACCCAGGAGAGATGCGAAAAGAGCTCGATTTCACAACAAATCCAGTCGACGTCAAGGCGATCGTCGCTCAAAGCGCAGATCAAACCCCCGTCGTGGGCATGCTCGGCGGTAACATCCACGATTCAATTCGAGGAAAATCCGATGTGTACACCTTGACCATCGGTTTTGATGATGTAGATGGACGTCAGATTGACGCCATTCTCAGCAAGGCTTCGGGTGAATACACCCAAGGCCCCTGGCGCATCTTGCAAGACAACAGTCTGCAGATCTCTCATCGAGTATGAGACACCGATTGCATCTAGCACAGTCGCAGTTCCAACTGCATCATCTGTAACAAGTGCAGCCGCGGCAGACGAACTGGCGATGCCTGCACCCGCAACGATGTTGATTCCTGCCTCACCGATTGCTTCGCAGCATTCAGCAAGTGTCCCTGGTCGATCTTCCAATGTGATTAGAAATTCATTCATGAATCGCCGACCGGGCATTCTGCTTTCAAATTACCGAATCAATGAAAACAGGGTTATTTCCGTGTTTCCACTTGGGCATACAGCCACCAAACACCGATGCACCCAACCAAAATAATCGTTGACGCACCGTATCCTGGATCCGCCCCATTCCATGAGGATGGATCCGTCATGATTCCATCCCCCAAGGTCGATACATACCAAACGAACGAGGCTGAGGACAACGTCATCACAGCAATCATCCCCATGATTCCATATTTCGTGTGCTGTGGGACAGTTTTCCCAGTCGAATAATACTCAAACATCGCAGAACCAAAGTATCGATTCGTCAGCGTCCACCTGAACATTCTCTCACTGGAATAGGAGAAAAGGAACGCTGCAGGAACCGCCCATGAAACTGTGGGCCATCCGGGAACCCAAATTCCGATGATTGCGAATGCAACGAACAGGGATCCAATTCCGATGTACAAGCGACTCTTGGCCGAACTACTTGCAACACAATAGCGTTCGACAATGGCGTCGACCGTCTCAAGCCGCTCTCCCATGTTTGGTCCCTCAACATCTTGCCTATCACCCTTCGCGTGTGCGTGCCAAGACTCTTCAGTCGGTACGATTTGGCCCAACCGGTGAGTGAGGTGAAAGCGGTGCGTGTTGCGACGACAGAAGACCCTCTTCGTTTGGCCGTCTTCATTTCGGGTTCGGGTTCAGGAATGCAGGCCCTGCTCCGTCATCAGGAATCCAAATCTTGTCTGCATGAGACCACACTCGTCGTCTCAAACATTGCCGGAGTTGCCGGTTTAGACAAAGCCGAAGCACACAATGTCAGCACAGTCACAATTGAATTGGACAAGACCATTTCAGATCGTACTGAACGTCGCGAGGCCCACGAAAAAACCATCATGACAGTCTTGGAAGAACATGGAATTGAAGCCGTCATTCTATCTGGATACATGCGCATTTTGTCACCCTTATTCGTCCGTGCATGGAAGGGCCGATTGTTGAACATCCACCCCTCTCTTTTGCCAAAATATCCTGGCGCTCATGCACACAGGGATGCCTTGGCGGATGGTGCCACAGTGACAGGTTGCACGGTTCACTTGGTCGATGAGGATGTTGACTCCGGCCCAATCTTGGCGCAACGAGAGATTGAGATTCTGCCTGATGACGACGAAGATAGTTTGTCGGAACGCGTCAAGGCGTTGGAACACAAATTGTATCCAGATGTCATCGATGCCCTTTCCGCCGGCCTCTTGTGAGGCCGCAGACACACTTATGGCACGCTTTCGTCTGGTGCGGCCATGGGCTTCTTCGATACGATTTCACGTGGCTGGAAAATGAGTAAATTGAGCATGGTTGTGGTTAAGCACGACCCCGAACTGATGTTTTATGTCGCATTGAGCGGCGTATTCAGTATATTGGTTTTCATTGGCATGGCGATCCCAGAGATTCTACAGATGTCGTGGATCTATGATGAGAACGGTGCGATGACCCCGGCTTACATGGCTTTCATTTTCTGTGGATACATGGTCCTCAGCATCATTGTCACATTTTGGAATAGTGCAATCATCGCCAACGCACACATTCGATTGTCGGGGGGCGACCCCAAATTCACAGATGGGATTTCGGCTGCGATGAAGCGCATCCACATCATCATCATCTGGGGTATGATTGCTGGAACCGTTGGCCTACTGCTGAAGATGTTGAATACAGCCGCGAAGAATGAGAAGAACCCTGGACTTGCGGTATTGGCTGCCATCCTACACTTCATTGGTGCCGCGGTTTGGTGGATGATGACCTTCTTCATCATCCCTCATTTGGTCATTGAAGGCCAAGGCATCGGGGACGCCATGCGATCAAGCAAAGACATGTTCTTCAAACGCTGGGGCGAGAACGTGGTTTCCGGTCTGGGAATCGGACTGATCTCCGGTTTGATAGGATTTGTCATCATTGTGTTCTCAGTTGGCCTGATTGTCCTGATACCCGATTTGTGGTACATCGGCCTCACAATTGGCGCCGCAGCAATGACCATCCTGATTTGTTGGTCAAGTGCGGCAGAGCAGGTTGCTGTGGCTGCACTGTACTTGTATTCAAAGAATGGATTCATGCCTGAGATTTACCAGAACAACGGCATGTTCGAATTCAAGTTACCCACGGCCGAAGAACTCGCTTAGAGATCCGGCCCAGAACGTGAATTTCTAATCATCAAAGCATTGATAAGACACAATCTCACCACTCAATTCACGATATCTGGTCACACTTGGGCACAGGCTTGAGGCGTACACTCGATTATCGCTTTACCACTGAGGTGGTATCACGACCAAGACCAATGAAACAGAGAATCATAGCAAACCAATCGTAGCATTAGATGGCGCAAACATCGCTTGCGCTTTTACCGATACAAGGCCCGGTGATGCAAAAGGGATTGTTTCTGCTTATCATTACTGGACATCCCGTGGCCACAAAACCGTGGTATTCATCAAACGATTCCGTCTGAAGAATAACAATAATCCCAAGGTGATTCTTGAAAACGTGGAAATTTTTGAGACTGAAGTTCCCAAATCTGCGATCGCTCATGTCCCCTCTCGTGAAGATGATGATTCATACATGATTGATTATTGTATGACCAAACAAGCCATAGTGGTCTCAAATGATCAGTTCAGGGACCACGAAGAAAAATTTGAAGGCAACGCCAAACAACAGTTTGTTAAATGGCGAAATGCCTACCGATGTGGCTATACATTCGCACTCGATGAATTCTTCCCGTCTCCCTCCTTCTCAGTTCCTTCCGTTGCACAATCAAATATTGAACCACGTCCCATTTCAACAAAATCAGATGATACCACCATCGTTCCCTGGCTAGAAAAGAAGCTTCAAAAGAAGATCCCGATCGCAAGTTTAAGCCAATTCATCATGAAGGAATTTGGTGTTGATAATCCACGAGAAGCCATTCTCAAACAGACAGGAACCAAAGGCAAGACCGTGCGATTGCAATTGGATACAATCTTTGGTGAGCGTTTGGGTGTCAGCAAAGATGGACAGAAAGTATGGCTAATTGATAGTCCAAGAAAAGATCCCGCGCCAAATCAACAAACACAGCCGACAAATTCCATACCTGAAATGACAGATGAAATCGAAATTTCCACAATTCTAGATATTTTAGAAGTTCCTTCAAAGGTGAGGAACCGTAAATCAAAGTGGTTGGGTTGGCTCAATCCCTGGGCCCCCCAACCTCAATCGTTCCAAATCAATTATGCAGCGCTCGGTCATCATTTCAAGGAAATTACTGGCCAGAAACTCAAAGATGTATTTTCATCTCCACAAGATCTGTGTCAACGGATTGAGATTGCATATCCCGGCCGCGTAACTGCCTCGTTTGGATTGATTACGATGGAAGATGATCTACACCTCACTTTCTCTTGATAATCATCAGTTCTATACATCACCAAGGATTATCGCTTGCAACCTCAAGCCCGAACCATGAAAGGAATCGCAATACCACTTGTATTGGTGCTGCTCGCACCAGCCTTTGCCGGATGCATTGGAGAAACTGCCGAAGAAGGAATCGTCGATGGCGTCTGTGATGAAGCCACCTACTGGCAGACGATTACACCTGCATCTCCTTACCCGGGGCTTGACTGTGAAGAGGGCCCGATGCGCACGATTCCAGTGAATTTCTTTGTCTACAAGAACAATGAGGGAACCGATTGGCTGGCCAACGTTTCCACTCTCGATCAGGGCATCGATTTGATGAGCGACCCGATGGCGGTCCAGCGCCTA
>CAXEUI010000112.1:0-4655 GCA_963999335.1 uncultured Candidatus Poseidoniales archaeon | reverse complement strand
TCGAAATGCAGAAATCTGGCAAGTCAGTGCCGATCTTGTTGGACATGATCGGGTCTCGGTTTCTCTCATCAATGGCATCTTCAACGTGACTTCATTGAATGAGACGGCTGTTTCAGTGACCATTCAGACCAGTGGCGATGCCGAACAATGGGACTTGAGCGGAGGGCAAGGAGACATCACAACGAATCTAAGCATGGAAGAGTGGATGCGGGTGGATGTTCTGGATGGCATGAATCAAACCATCCATCGTTGGATTCAAACACCGTTGGATGGGATACAGATCCGCACTCCACTCACACAAGGATCATTCGAAATCAATCTCATCAACGCGGCTCGAATTGAACAACTTCCGAATCAACCAATCGATGTGCGCAGTTACCCTCGTCTTCATCATGACCAAACAATGGATGGTGGGCTGCGTGTCAGCCTCGTGCTGATCGATGTCGACATCGAAGGAATGGAACGGAGCACAGATATGGCCTTGGATCTGGAAAGTCGAGGTGTGATTGCTTTCTTCAACGATCAGGCTAGAAATCTGAAACTGCTACCTGAATTCACAGGACTGGACAATCCCGAGTCAAGATACCTACGTCAGTGGACTGATTCATACGATCTACATCGAGCGACAGGTGACTCAAGCGAATATGTCGGATTTGGACCCAATGGCAGACTATCGGGGGTCGATGGATTGACCCTTCACCCCACAACAAGTGATTTCCATCTGGATGTGGTCCTCCAACAGGTTGTGGTCCAATGATGCGACGCGAACGTGATGAGGAGGCTGTTTCGGCAGCGATTGCGACTGTCCTGCTCTTCGCCGGTGTAATCTCAATCATCTCGGGAATGATGGTGACTGTGATTCCCGTCATCGACGAATTGCATGGGGCTGTCGAGAGAGAGAACATGGTTGGTCAGATGGAGGATTTGGCATCAGAGACTGAGCGGCTCAGCGAATCGGGCACCTCTGGAGATGCGGCAAGAATGATGATTCGACCGCACACAGGGACGTTGGGGTGGCAACTATTGGAAGGGGGCACCTGGTACAGTGCCACACACCAGCCGGACAGTGAATTCCGACTTGAGGGTGTACTCGACCTAGACGATTCAATGCGGATGAGACACGCGGAACACCGCATTGAGAGCCTCTGTGCCACGGACCTACATGCTTCAACAGAATCGTTGAATCACTATCGTGTCCCCGTACTGAATGGAACTGTTTCAGCCACCCCACTCAATGCGCTGACGACATTGCTCGGTACGAACGAACTGACTTTTGAACATGATGAGGCGATTGTGCAGCATATCATCACTACAGATGAGGTCTGGACACAGACCGACCTCAGTGCTTCGGATGGTGAGGCTTGGATCCACAGTGAGATGCCACTGCGAGTCGTCATGTGGCGGGGGTCAGGCGGTGCTTTCCTCTCCACTCCAGATCAACCTGCACCCGATTCAGAGGAGGGGAGGAGTTGGACCATCCCGCTGATTGCAAACACACATTCTGTTCACCTTGAAGCGGAGGCTCCATTCACACTGGAATGGGAAGCTGGAGCAGCAGAAGGGGCAGGGAGTTCTTATCCCGTATCCATCATTCAATCCCCTTCGGATGAAAGTGATACGATTCACACATGGCAAGGTGAGATGACGGTGTCACGGGCAGAACAACTGGTCATTCGAACATCCACCGACGCACGCTTGGTACTCCATTGGGGGGATGCTGTGGAGCTTGATGGAATGGGTCCTGGGGCGATTGCGTGGCCTGACCGCACCGGTTCCTCGACAGGAATTCATTTCCGCCCGCCCGCAATGGATGGGTCCTTGCTGATTCACAACCCGAACAGTGTCCCTACAACAGCGAAGATTGGCAACCTGTACTACGCGATTAGTGGCTACTCCAACATTCGAATCCCATGGGATGCAAGTCAACTATCGTGGATTGAAGGAGGCGACCCCATTCATGTTGAATGGGTATTGGACACACAAACTGTCGGTAGTACAGCAACCCATGCGGCAGGTTGGCGCCCTGGAAGTCTATCTCTAACACCTGCAACCGACACAGGCAGACTATCCGGGTCGAATTGGAAGTATGAAGCCCCAACAAGTGGTGGGACTGCACAAACACCCTCGATGGGTTCAACTGAACTGATTCTGCAACCTGCTGCACCGATGGTGGCGTGGACGACCAGCAATTCCAATGGTCAAACCAATCACAGCCAATCGGCGACTGTAGTGACATTGGATGGCTCCCACATCGGAACGATTTCGGTCGAGACGAGTCTAGGCATCCTTCGAACCTACACATCTACCGGTGAAAGTGGATCCACGCAGATTCTGGAAGATGGTGCGGAACGTTGTATTCCGGTCGGGATTCGAGCGTCTGGTTGGATTCAGACAGACCTTCCATGGACATCGGTGAAAAATTTGAAGACGAGTGACATTCGTAACGCTTGGCAAGACGGAACGCATTTCTTCGGTTTACATCTCGTCATTCGAGGCGCTGTTGGAGATGAGACGCATGTCACTCTAGGTTCGGCATGGGCACTTCATCTGCCACGCCTCACATACACCTTTGATTCCAGTGTTTCCAATCTCCAGATTCTGACCAGAGGAGGATTTGTTGGAACGAATCATCCGGAATACAAAGCAGATGTTCTGGTGCCCCCTCCTTCACGTGAGGGACCCGGACCACGGCTTGCCGCAACGGTCCCGGTGGCCATGCCAACCATGGATTCTGTTGGAGGTTCGGCTGAAGTGGAACTCACACTGACACTCGATGTTCGCGAACAGGTTGTATCAATGAATGCACATCAGGTTCGTCGTGGATGGGATGGACCCTATGCTGTAGCAATCGCAGCAGAAAGTGCAGCCGAGGTAGAATACTCGTCGGATTGGTTGGCCTTCCCTGGTCAGTTGAACATGTTGGCCGATTACGTGGGATGGGTACAAACATCACCGACGATGCCTGAAGTCGTCTATCATGCAGGAGGAGAATCCGTTCTGTTCAATCTTCAAGTGGCCAGTCTGACCAGCCAGACCACTTTACGGGGGTCTTCATGATGGCGCACAGATTTGTTGAGGATGAATCGGCTGCGGCCACAGAGATCGGTTATGTGTTCACATTCCTGCTTGGACTCATGTTCCTCTCAACATTTTCGATTTGGGTGTGGGACCTTGAGGTTTCAACACAGAATCGATGGACTGAAGAGGCATTGGAAGAAAATCTACTCTCCGTTGGTGCCGCTGTTGAGCGTGCCGATGAAGCCGCACGATTGGATATTGATGCTCGCTATGCTGAACCGGTAGAACTGCATCTCTCAACGGCGATCGGACTGAATCTTGAGATGTGGTTGACAGATGAGGCTGTACATCTCTCGGATGGGGAGCAGGTGTACCGTACAAGTCAGCCCATTTCGGGGGCCGCTGCGACCAGCCATTCAGGAGTCATCAATCTCGCAGGTGTCGATACAATCTGGGTCGTTCTGGATTCAGGCCAAGTGACAATCCAAGTTGAACAACCTGGATTCTAATGACTGCCCATGATGGCCCGATGCATCTGGCCCTGAACCTCGCGCATGCGAGCGCCCGCGCCGAGTTCGCGGAAAACAGTCAAGGCACGTTGGAGGTAATTCATTCGTTCTGACTTCTCTGGGGCAGCCTCACCCAAGCGTGCCAGCAATTCACCGATGAGCGGGCGGAAATCATTGGCTTCAGCCATGGCCAAACCATCCAGATAATGCTCGACTGCATCTTCAGCGCGTCCTGCATCAGAAAGTGCCTCACCCAACAGGATGGTGATCTCAACGGCGCTGCGTTGGTCCGTTTCTTCAGCCATCTGTTCCAACGCTTCCGTATAATGGTGGAGAGCGAGTTCCGCATCACCTGTTCTAGCATAAAAACGACCAAGGACAGCGCGGGAACGGGCGTGAAGGCTCACGTTCTCTGAATTCTCTGTCTCTTCGTATGAGGAGAGGGCATGGTCACGTGCACGGTCGATTTCGCCCATCTCAAGGAGGGCTGAGGCCAACTTGATACGGACCTCGAGGAGTTCAGGGTCCGATTCCGCTTCAAGCAGTTCCTCAACGTTCCCATAGACCTCGAGGGCACGCTTTGTATCCTTTCGATGACGGAAGATGTAACCCATGTTGGCATAAGTACGGGCTGCGCCCTTTGCGTCACCAGTATCGATGAATAATTCAAGGGCCTGACGATGCAACTCCAATGCAGAATCTGATTCGTCGCGCTGAACGGCCAAATCCGCTTTGCTTGACAATAATCGCCCCTGGATCTCACGCATCTTGAGTTTCTTCACCAATGGAAGCGCCGCATCGTATTCATCTTCAGCATCATTCCATCGGCCTAGGAGTGACAGAATGTCGCCTCGCATCTCAAGGACGGTCGCCCATGTTCCCGGTTCAAATTGAGATTCTTCAAGTTCCAGCAGAAGAGGTAACAATTCCATGTGGCCACTCCGAACCAGAGAGCGACCGTTTTCATTAAGGACATCTCCCAAGGAATCGGTATCGCCCGAATTCACAAGATGGTAGATGTATTCCAACTGTTGTTCTGGCGAATCCCGGCGCATTCGGTACCATGTGCAGGCGGCACTGTGTAGAGCTGTCGCGGTCGCAGCATCAACGGTTCGAAGCAAGAATTCG
>CAXEUI010000111.1:0-4685 GCA_963999335.1 uncultured Candidatus Poseidoniales archaeon | reverse complement strand
ACGGTGACCGTTCGATCAATCACTATCCTTGTGGTTGATACCATTACTGACAATCCGATTGCTGGTGGAGGATTCAACGTCACCGGAACCTTGGTCTCCGACAATGGTTCTGCAATCATTACACGTGATGGCACACCGATGTTGCCAACCCTGACCTTCGATATTGATGGATTTACGACGACCTTCACCGTCGCCAACGGCACCGCACAGGGCGATACCACTTGGTCGGCGTGGGTCACGCTCGATGCAGACTTCGCACGCGGAACACACACGATTACTGCAGAATACACACCCACGGTCAATTTCTATGCATTCAGCACTGCAAACAATACCTTCGACAGCCGCGGATATTCCGTGTTGACAATCACCCGTCCGTTGGATCTCAATCTTGACGATCGAACCGTACGAGGTGAGAATTTCACCGTGAACATCTCACTCATCGATAACGCCGGAAACCCGATTATAGGGGAGAATGTCACCATCGACCCCGTGGGCATGAACGCCCCCGTGTTCATAATCACTGATTCCAATGGCCTGGGTTCAGTTGAGATCACGGTTCTGAATACGACCGTCCAGGGTCCTCATTGGATCGATGCGAGTTATGCTGGGATGAGTGGGACCACGGGTGTCATTGGTGATGCCATGAGTACGCGCATCGTCATCCTTGCACCGACTGTTCTGACCGTCGACAGCGTCGAAGGCGCTCTCATCGCCGGACAAACCCTCATCGTCAATGGCACACTTCTGGATGAATGGGGTATGCCAATGCTGGATTCTGAAGGCAATGCCTCAGGTGGTGTCATCCATCTCTATGTGGATGGCAATGATGTGGGTAGCACATGGGCGACCCTCTCTAACGGCTCCACTGGAACCTATTCCATCATCTACACCTTGCCTCAGAACACGCTTGCGGGTGCGCACAATCTAGAGGTTCGCTTCCTTGGCGGTTATCTCTGGGTGGATCCTGTAGGTGCAGGAGATTCGGTCAATCCGGAATATTACTTGCCTTCGAATGCAACTGCGGCCTTCAACGCAACCCAGCCTACACACATCGACATCACGTCTGGTGGCGGTCCAATCGACCGTGAGGAACTGATTTATGTCTCTGGAATTCTACTGGATTCGGTGGACCGTCCCGTCGTCAACATGACCATCAGCATCTATCTTGATGGTGTATTCCTCACCAATGTCACAAGCAATGACAATGGCACTTTCGATGTATTCTACCCTGTCCCGTCCGACATGACGCTCGGGCCAGTCACCATGGATGTGGAATATGCTGGCGCAGCCTTCTATCTACCCTCAAGCGCCAACGTTGACTGGCAGGTTTTCAGCTCGGTCAATGTGGACATCACTCCACCCGATGCTGCAGCCATCGGTGACACAGTCACAATCACAGGAACTGTACGTGACAATCTACCAGCGGGCTGGATCACAGGACACAACGTCGACATCAGAATCGATGGCATGCTCATCGGCAACGCATCGACGGATGTGAACGGCATCTGGTCATTGAATTGGACCATCCCCTCTTCGATGACATTGGGCAGCCACCTCATCGAGGTCTACGCACCCGCTCAAGGCTGGTATCGTAGCGGCGAGACCAATGAAACACTCTGGGTAGCACATCATTCGGCAATCACACTCAGTGCTGCAAACGGCGGAGATGCAACCCGTCAATTCGATTGGGAAATCACAGGTCGATTGTACGACAGCGATGTCGTCGGCCTCCCTGGCATCGAGGGTGCCACGGTGCAAGTCGCCTTGGACGGTGCATCGATTGCAACCCTCATCACGGATGAGAACGGAAACTTCAGCCTCTCCATCACTGTCGATATGTCGAGTACACGAGGAGACCATCTCGTCACCGTTCTCTACACGGGTGATTCGTCGTGGTTGGGCAGCGAGCGGAATGTCACTGTGACCACTTGGGCCGATGTCAACATCCAGATTACCTTTGTCTCAGACAACGCAATCCGCAGTGATTCAACACACCCAGTCCGAATCGAGGGACGCATTGACGAAGTCGGCGGAAGTGGAAATTCACTCACCGACCTGACCTTGATTCTGATGACTGGAAATACAACCCTGCCGACATCCAATTTGGTTTGGGACAACCAGACCGGTGGCTTTGTCATTCAATTCACAGCAGATCGATACATCAGTCCAGGATACCTCACACTTGAACTCAGTAGCGTGCGAGATGATGTTCGATATCTCAATTCGGGCAATTCGAGTACGGAGTTGTTCCTGCGGGTCCGTGCCATCTTTGAGGTGGAATACGACACCGTTGCCTGGGGTGGACACTCCATCATCGGCAGCGTCACCGTCCGAGACTACTTCACCAGTCAAATCATCCCAGATATTGCGATTGAGGCTCATCTGCGCAACGAATCACAGATTGACCCATTCGAAATGTACCTCTCTGGGTTCACCAGTGCCGCTGGCATCTGGGAGTTTGAGTTCTCGGTCCCTGAAAGTCTACCTCCACTCTCAGATCAAGATCACTGGGGCACATTGTATCTGCAATTCAACAGCTCTTCGGCTGAACTCTCTGAAGAGAGTCGCCAGAACCTTGCACGTGACCTGTACGCGTTGGACTACGAGGCACAGAGCCAAATCGATGACAGCGTCTCATATTGGGTCTACGCCGCTGTCGCCGCAATCATCGCGGCAGCAGCCGCAGGCGTTTGGGTTCTCTATGTGCGACGCCGTGAGACGATTGATGAATTGGCTGAAATCTTCTCATACACAGCAGAATTGCTGGCTGCAGGTGACGCGATTCGAGAGGCCATTTTCCATTGTTACGAGGAACTCTGCGGAGTCCTGATGTCGCATGGCCATCTTCGCCGTGACTTTGAGACGGTCCGTGAATTCGAGATGGCGATTCGAAAGGCGATGCCAACCATCAGCGATGAGGCTTTGACCGCGATTGACAACATGTTCGAGATTGCGCGATACAGTCGCCACGAACTCGGCGATGCACACCGAAGTCAAGCGGTCGCTGCACTACAGCGTGCCATTGCTGAAATTCAGAATGCATCGCAGATGCCAATTGCTGCGGCACCACCGCCACCTTGATTCAATCGCGAATCAGGTCGAGAATCAACTCGTTTCCACGCCAACCGGCGCGTGCGAGTTCAGTCCCAGGGGGCAGTGTGAACGTTCGGGTGAAACTCACCCCTCCATCACCCTCAGCATTGAGTCGAAGCGTCTTGGAGTTCCCTTGTTCACCCATCTCAAGTTGCACTCGTTCTTGGATTGCACCCGACAGTGGGAGAACCAACGCATCTCCTTCACGAAAGCCACCGAGATTCGCGATAGCAACCTCAACGGTCTCCAACGAGTGGACCTCCGCAAAGTGCGCCTCAACACCTTCGCCAGCGGTTTCCAGTATACTGGCATGTGCGGCTTGGGCCTCAGCAAGGTGAGGGAGGTCCGAGAGGAACGCATCGTGTAGATCGGAAGGGGCAGCGGAAAGCCCTGCAAGAATCGGTTCAGGCTTTGCACTCTGCTCATCCTCTGGGATGGAAACGAGTTCGATTTTCTCCCAATCCAATCTCTTTCCCCCTTGATTGGGGCGTCATCGGGCGTCCTTGAACCCATCCATCTTCCTATTCGCCCATCGCAGGCTCAGGAAAGCGCTCAAAGAATTGCTTCACTCTTCGCCCCGTTCGCTTTGAATCATCTGCGGTGAAGGTGTGTAGCGTCGGTGGTAGACAGGTTCGATACTGTCCACTCAACAATCGCTTGTCCAAGAGGAGGATGAAAGCCCGATCCTCGACCTTTCGAATCGCCCGGCCCATGCCTTGCAGCACACTGTTCACGGCCGGTTGCAGCGCTCCATATTTCCACCCTTTCCCTCGGCCATGTTTCTTCTCGATGTATTCGCGAAGTGCATCCTGGGGCACGGATGGTGGCGCGACAGGAATCCCCACACAGACGACCGCATCGAGGATGTTCTCTGAATAATCGACACCTTCTGCGAGTCGACCTCCGAAGACACCTGCGAGCAGAACTTTGGTTCCACGGGTGCGTGAACTTCGCAACTGCTGTAGAGCACTATCCACTCGTTTCTTTGACCAGTTTCTCGACTCTATGAGCAGCATACGGCCGGGCCAATCCGCTTCTTCGATGACTTCCTCTAACATCTTGTAGGATTGGCAGAAAACGGCCACGTGCCCCGGGGTATTCTGTAGCAATGCGTGGATGTGCTGCCGAATCCTTCGTGTATTCTCTGGTCCACGTTCCTTGAATTGCGAGGTCACATCCGAAGCGATGAGCACGGGCCGTCGTTCGTCGATGAAAGGAGAGGAGTAGGATTCTGTACCCAATGGGCGCACAGAAGGCACGCCCAATGATGAGAGCGCTTGCGTTATTGTTCAATCACCGGATTTCTACGGCAATGTCCAAAAATATGACGAGCTTCGCAAACAATGCGATGAAACAGGTGCGCTTCTTGTTGTAGTTGTGAACGAGATTTTATCCTTAGGGCTGCTGCCCGCTCCTGTAGAAGCTGATATTGTTTGCGGTGAAGCGCAAAGCATTGGCTTGGCCATGAGCTATGGTGGTCCGCATCTAGGCTTTTTTGCTTGCCGCGATAAATTCGTGCGACAAATGCCGGGACGCCTTTGCGGCATGACCGAAGATGCCGATGGTAAGCGCGGCTTTGTTTTAACATTAAA
>CAXEUI010000110.1:0-4708 GCA_963999335.1 uncultured Candidatus Poseidoniales archaeon | reverse complement strand
AGTTTGGGGCAGCACGGCTTGACAGTCCTCGACTTGGCCACCAATCAAAATAGTTCAGGCTACAAGTGGTGGAATGACTTACTCTACACCACAGATGCAACGCTGACGAATATGGGATTCCCAGTCCACTTCAACCAGAATGGCACCTATGTCACCGACATGGAGAATGTCTCGATGTATACCGCTTGGGGGAGCAACGATGGTTCTTGGGCCAGCAATGAATTGCCCAATTCCGGTTACGACACCTCGGATGGCAGTTGGCCAACTGGTGCACAATATTGGGAGGGGGTCGGTCCAGCGCTTTCACCGGGTGAACAATGGTGGTGGGCCCGGCAGACTGAGACCAAACGCAATGGAAATGCGGCGATGGAAGGTATCCTCGAGGATGCACCATGCGGCGCCAATGATGCCGCGACAACGAATGGCCTGCTCGCTGAATACTTCGACAACAATGGTGTATCATACAATGTCAGCACCATGGTGAACCTCTCTGGCCGAACGCCCGACTTTGTTCGTCACGAACCGAACATCGATTGGCCATCGACCCAATATGCCTGGACGGGTCTCGACAGTCGCTTCCTTGAATACTGGAGCGCAAGACACACGGGCATCATTCACGTTCCAACAGCTGGCAATTGGACGTTTTATCTGCGAAGCGATGACGGATCCAAATTGTGGATTGATGATTTCGAGATTGTCGACAATCAGGGGCACCACGCCATGCAAGAGCGCTCAGGAGTAGTGTGGCTTGATGCTGGAGAACACAAACTTCGAACCGAATTCTTTGAGCATGGAGGATACGCTGGATTGGAACTCAAATGGGAAGGCCCGGGCCTCTCCAAACAGACCGTTCCGACCAATGTATTGACACGAGGCAGCAGCCATCCCGTTCGAGAAGCTGACCTGATTCATCATTGGGAATTCGATGAGAACAGTGGGGATGTCGCGAACGATTCTGTGGGCACCGCTCACCTCAATTTCACTGGAACCAATGGCGGCCAATGGCGGACCTGTGTCTTGGGCAATTGCGCATTCTTTGATGGTGTGGATGATGAAGCTCGAGTCGATGTGGAAGATACCGTGACAGATTTCAGCGTCAGTCTCTGGGTTCAGGCCAATCACAGTGGTCAGGCCCGATATTCTACAGCGATTGCCGTGAATGATGTTGCTGGAGATGACCAATCTTTCCAGATCATGGCTGGAGGTGGCAGCCCCGGAGATTGGGAATTGTATCACAACAACTCATACAGTTTCGGTGCCGTCGATCCAACGGTTTGGCAACACCTTGTCGCCACCTTCCTCAACGACACTGTGACCCTGTATCTGGATGGTGTCGAGGTACTCAACCAAAGTGTTCCCAACGGCACAGTCAACAGTATTGAACTCTACAAATTCGGTGTCAATCGTGCGGGCAGTACACATTTCACGGGTGTCATCGATGAGGTTCAGATTTGGGATGCTGCCCTGACCGAGGAGGAGGTTGAAGATGTCCACGACGAAATCGTCTGGATTTGCCCGAACTTCAATTCCACGAACAACTCCATCGCCTATGTTGAACAAGTGTTTGACATCGATGCTGGCCTAGAGGGGCACGCCTGGGTTCTCGATGGATATTCGATGAGAGAGGGCTGGGTTGAGGGCGACTGGTGGCTAGAGGTTGAAGCCTACGACGCGAACGACGTCTCATTATCCATCAACACCTCCGATGACCGGGCCTTTTCTGATGATTGGCAGAATCGCCAACTTCGATTCAGACCTGATGCCAGTGCCACTCGATTCGTCGTTCGACAGGTTGCCGAATTCACCGATGGGACATACAATGGTTCGATTTTCTTTGATACGCTGAAACTGTACCCGATTCGCCCGCATTTCGCTTGGTTGGATGGGAGCATTGCAGAGACCGCCGTCAGCACTGGAGGCCGTACATTCATCCTCAACACGAGTTATGGACAGAGTTTGATTGCCGATCTGCTCGATGATGGCGTCTCTGGTGTCAAGGGATATGTCTTCGAGCCCTATCTCTCAGCGGTTTCGAATCCAGAACAACTGTTCTCCTGTTATGCCGATGGTTACACCATGGCCGAATGTTATGCAGCATCCAACGTTCTTCTATCTTGGATGGGTACGGTGGTGGGCGACCCCAAGATGGCAGCATACGGCGACCGTCTGCATGATGTCAACGTCTCCGAAGTCCGCGCCCCCAATCGATTGTCTATTGGCGTGAACGGGACGCTAGAGGTTCTCTTGGAGAATCTAGCCCCAGGCTTAGCGACAGGCTTCCTTGAAGTGAGAGATCGACAGAACAACCTTCTTTTGGCCAATCATTCGATGACCATTCCAGGTGGGAACGATGCAGGCAGTCGCCTCATCTTACCCATCAACGTCACTCCGGTTCGAACAGGGTTCGTGGAATTCTTGGTTCGTTGGATTCCAGAGGATGCACACCCTGAACGGGTTGTCGACAACAATCTCGCGTTGCTGAACATTGAGATCAACGCGCCTCCGGTGATTGATGAATTGACTTGTTCGACGACAACGGCGACGCGCGGTGGTGTGGTCATTTGTAGAATTGAAGTCACCGATGATTTTGGCATCGCCGAAGCAATCTTGTCATGGCGTTACAACAATTCAAGCAATCCATCATACATTCCCATCACCGCCACTTCACAGAATGATGGAGTGGTTTGGACCGCGGCGATTTCCCTGCCCACGGATGCTCCCCTCGACAGTGTGGATCTCTATTGGGTTGTTCAGGATACACAGGAGTTGAGTGCCGAGGCCTTCTGGGATGCCGCATTCAATATCTCGGACGCCAGTGCGACATGGTATGGTGTTCATGTCGAAGGGGCTGACTTGGCCCCTTGGCTTGGTATCGATCCTCCAGTACACGGGACATCCGGTTGGGTCCGTGGAAGAGAACACGCGATGACTGCATGCGTGATTGATATGGATCACAACAACGAGACTGAGAACCCATCCATCCGGGTCGATGGCAATGAATTGCCCACGCCCTCAGTGTCCAGCACCAGCGGCAGTCAAACCTGTTACCAAACTTCTTGGACACCGGATGCAGGGGGTCCGCTTGATGCTGTTTCAATCAGTCTTCATGCGGATGGAACCGAATGGTCCAATCGCAGCCTGACGCCGATTGATTTGGCTCCAAGCGCTGAATTCTTGATCTACGGCCAATCTCATCTCGACGGTGCCGATGATCTTGTTGAGGTCCGCGTCATCGACGAAGATGATCCAGATATCGATTATCCCACCTCGACAATCATTGAATGGCCCGGTGCTGGGATTCAATCTCTTGAGAGCGAATTGGTCACTGCACCACCGGGACTGGAATCTGGTGATGCAACCATCACGGCTCGAATCACGAGTGGGATATGGGCTGATATGGAATGGTCTTGGACCCATCCAGTTTTCCTGAAGCCTCCCATCATCTCAACGCCCACACTCTGTGAAAATGAGATTTCAGTCAGTTCACTGAATCGGGGTGTTGGGGGTGCATATGTGTGGGTCGGCATCACAGATGGGCGTCCCATCGAAAATGCCGGAATCAAATTCCGGACAGATTCGAGTACTGAGTTCGTGAAACCCTCCGTTTTCTTTGATGAAATGGTCCCGTCCGCCTCTTGTGCACCGGGAATCGGGCAAGACTCTCATTTCTACCGCCTTCAAATCGATGAATCCTTCCTACGTGAATTCCCATTGGGCTCCGTTGAACTCACAGTGAATCTTGAGGACATCGATGGAATCACTGGACTTTCTGAGACATTGGTCTTTGAGTTACGGGGCTCGAAGCCGGCATTGGATTTCTCAGCCATGCCCATCGAGTTCACTTCCGGCAATGAAACGAGATTGATTGTCGAGATCTCTGATGCGGATGGAATGGAGAACATGGAATGCTCGATTCTGTTGAAAGACGAGGATGAGATTACATTGTTTTCTGAGATTTACCGCCCTGATGCTGAGGGGAAATGGTCTCAAGAATGGACTCCACCGGGACGTTCGGAAGCCAATCATACACTCTACTTCGCATGCCTCGATGAAACTTCACTGTCCGTGTCTGAGTCCGTTCTCCTTCGCGCGCGCGAGGCTTTTCCCGTTACAGCGAATGAAGAAAACACCACTCAGCAAGGTTTGGATGGATCATCGTCGACCATCACAGTGGCTGGAATTTCAGTTGTTCTCATTCTCCTGATTGCAATCACAGCGATATTGTTCGGTCGACGTGATGAGATTCCCATTGAGGAAGATGATGAGTTGCCTGATGATAGCTGGGCCAAGAGAGATGAAGATATCTCTGACGATATTCTAAGTGAAATGGCTGGATTAGAAACCGCAGAAAAGGAAGAATGGAGCGATGAAGAGTTGGCCGCTGCGGGTTGGACAGAAGAACAGATTGAATCCTATCCCCCAGAGAAGGAAACGCAGAGTACGGATGCAGAGATTCTAGGAATCATCAACGAGGAAGAATAAGGCGATTAATTATTGATTATTGTGCACGCCAAGATCTAGTTGCCCACATCCTCTGGTTCATTCTCGGATTCACTCGTCGTGCAATCTCTTGGTTTGAAGCCCTTCGCTGCTGCAGATGTTCAAGCATTATCGGACAGGGGTGCCCGTTTTGGTATCATGGAGATTATTTCTAAACAATATTTCCAACTTCTTCGACTTCGATTGCGAACTTTTCCGAAGCCAATCA
>CAXEUI010000109.1:0-4751 GCA_963999335.1 uncultured Candidatus Poseidoniales archaeon | reverse complement strand
CCAAGCAGAAATGCAAGCACAGGCACAAGTGGAGATGCAAGCCCAGATGCAGGCTCAAGCAGAAATGCAAGCACAACAGGCGGCTGCGATTCCTGCAACTCCTGCGCTTGGAGTGGCCGCTGCAACCCCTCCACCAGTGGCTGCCGCACCGGCACCAGTACCGGCACCGGCACCGGCAACCCCACCCCCCGAGGCTCCTGCACCAGTTCCGGCACCGGTGGCACCACCACCTGCCGAGATTCCACCGGTGATGAATCCGCCCGCGGCTCCAGCGGCTTCGCCGGCACCCCCCACTCCACCGCTTGCCGCACCGGCTCCCCCTCCGGCTCCGGCTCCGGCTCCGATGCCACCTCCAGCGGGCACCGCTTCTCCATTGCCACCACTTACGATGACACCAGACATGGGCATGCCCACCGAGGTCATCACTCCAGCCCCAGAGATTCCGATGCAAGCTGCACCGAGAGATGAATCACTTTCTGAAGGTGAAAAGGAGAATATCCTCACAGATCTCGGCGACGATTAGGATTCAACCGACTCTGGCATCTGTATCATCGCACTGGGGAGCATGACAGTTTTCTCAAGACACTTGATTGCAGCAGTCAACCCCTCTAAATCCTGTGTTTCAGGAAGTTTGAATTCATCCATTTCCAGTGGCATTGCCGCGCCAGGTCCAGGAATATCAGCCAGTCGTTCACCGAGTGCCTTTGCATCCTTCAATAGTCCCTGACCACTCGATGCATGCCTTCTGGACAGTCGCTCAGCCGTCCAACTCTCCAATTTCTTTGCAATCCCTGGAAGGCGGGCCTGCAAAGCGCGATGGGGAGCTGAATCCCCCCGTTCCAGTATAATCGCGATTCGAGCGAGACGTTGCACACGAACATCCAACGGGGGAGTCAACAGTACATCGAGGGATGAATCCTCATCATTGAGTCCGAAGAGATTTCGAACCCCTTGCCGGGATTCATTCTGAACCACAACTTCCTCAATCTCATCTTCGATGACATCTTCAATTTCATCGATGACCTCTTCAACCACGGATTTCACATCTTCATCGATGTCCTCATCTTCGATATTTTCAACAACCTCTTCGACAACAGGTACGAGAACCACTTTCTTCTCCTCGATTTGCGCCATTGGCATCTGCGGCCTGAACGGTTTGAACTCAAAATCAGAATCACTCTCCCCTTCAGCATTCGACAATGTGAGCATCAATTCCTGATATTCAGCATCCAGTGCTGTCAATCGTTCCGGACGCATCAGGTCGGAGAGTACACGCTCCGCCAATTCAACATCCAACACCCAAGGCAATGGTTCTAGTCGTGCCAGTCGCGCATCTTGTGATTTCATGGCCAGTCGGATTTCAGGCAGATCCAACCCGAGTCGGACAGGATCTTGAGCAAGCAATTCCTGCAATCCTACCACAGACCATCCGAGATGACGCCACTCATCGAGTTCCGATTGAAGGCCACGGATTACATGACTCAATCGCTCATCCACCTCAATAATCTTCTTCGGTATATTCAGCGATGATGGCAGTTCATGCCCACTTTCCAGGCTGGACACCGTCGCTTCATACAATGCCAGATTCAAAGTTTCCGGATTGATTTCTTGTGGCCAGAGGGTTGCGAGGTCCAGTCGGGCTCGGTCTAGGTAATCACGGTGTCTTTCAGAGCGTTTGGTTGCCAATTCCAACCAGTCCTGTGCCACTTCGACAACATTCATTCCAGCCGATGCTCTGCGCAATTCTTGCAACCAATTTTCCATTTCTGGCTCACCGCTGACAGATGTATCCAATGCTTGCAATCCTTCAATCAGAGGGACGACGATGTCGATAAAGGGTTGATGTGCATCCAATTCCTCAAGAATCGCCCGCGGCTCATTGTCGACCAGTGAGGACCACGGTGAGGTATCAATTCCATGTGACGACCAAGTCTCCAATCGTGCTGTACAGGCTGCGCACGCGCCTTCTGTTTTGGCCGTTAAACCTTGAAGCAGCACATCTAGAGCCTGAATAGCGTCCAGGTGACCACGGGTGCGCTCTGCCAATTTTCGATACTCTGGCCATTGCTCAAGATGCGGATCCATCTGAGCCCAGATTCCATGGGTGGCTTCAATCTGTTCGGAAATTTTGGGAAGTTTCATCTCCCAAGCAATCATTTCACCTGCAAGTAGGGGAAGTTTCGCTGCGACCTCAAACCCTTCAGATTGCCATGTCGCGATGCGCCCCTCCACGAGGGCGAGGCGACGTGCGAGGTCTTCTGAAGCCCCTTCAACTTCAGATTTCACTTGATTCATCGCTTCTTTACTCGCTTCTTTCTGCGCCAATGAAACGGCACCCCAGAGGCGTTCAGCGATGTTGTGACCAAAGGGCCGAATTTCATTCTCAATCTGACGTTGACATCGGGTCAATTGCCCATCCAATGAATGAATCCGTTCTGCTTCTGTGAATTGATCATACATCGTCCCTGTTTGGATGCCACTCACTTCCCATCCACGTTCGCTGAGCATCTCAATCATTCCTTGCAATGCGACGAATCTCCGTTCCTGTCTCCGTTCAATTTCTGCAAGTATCGGCTCAATCTCTCGTGTAGGACTCACATTCTCAATCATTGAGACAATTCGGGGCGAACCCAATACAATCGCATCGTCGATTGCATCCAATCGCTCTAGAATGTGTGTTAATTCGACCGACCGTCCTTCATCAGACCATTTCACTCTAGAACGCTCGGCGATAATCACCCATGGTCGGTGCCGTCTCAGCAAGCCACTGAGTTCTATTTCGACAGCTGCCGCTTCCTTCGGATCTGCAAGTTGTGCCAGGAATCTCTGTCGGTCAGCATCACGATGTTCGGGTAGATCGAGAACCTTTGTTCGAACCTTCGCAGCGTAGTCGGCTTGTTCCTCTAAGCGCAACATCTGTTCGCTTGCCATATCACCCATGGGGTGTTCAACATCGAAACCGCGCTCACGCAACGCTGCAATTCTCGATTTGAATCGCCCTAAACCTTCTGCCACAAGGCCGCCTCAGCACACCGAGGTGGCTTACGGCTATTCAACCTCCGGCCTAACGGCGGCTGAAAACGCCTCACAAAAACAGCATTTCACCCCTTAAGGGGTGCGAACCACTCAAAAGGCGCGAAAGTCCGCTGCGCCCTATGGACCCCGTAACAATTGGATTAACACTGTTCTTTGCCGCCGCTACAAGCGCGGTGATTTGGTGGCTCGTACAAGCAGAAGTAAACCTTCGAAGATTGCGGGAAGATTTGGAAACTGCCCAAGCAGAAACAAGCCAGAGTCTTGCCAGTCTCAATGCCCTGACCGAGGAACTTGCAGAGAGTGCGTTGGCACTCCAAAGAGCCCACCCGGGTTTGGCAGGCATCATCGATGCCCATCGCACCATCGATCACCTCCAATCCAGCCTCTCGGGTGCCGGTGAATCAGAGGGAGCACGTGCCGCCGCATCAACCACCCTTTCTGCAGTCAAGGGCTTGCTCGCCACCCGTGAAGGCGAGGGTGATCTTGAGGTTCCGAGTTCCGCCGATCCAGGGCTCCTGACACTCGTCACACGCGTGTTACAGACCCTCGATCAACTTGAACTCACGATAGATGACCTGACGTTGACAGAAGTCGAAGCCCGACGCTTCGGGGAGATTTCCTTCCTTGCAGGCGATCGTGAATGGGCTCTTGCTTGTTATACGGCCGCCTCAATAATTGCTCCCGGTCAATCCGCAACACTTCGCAGTCTTTGCCGCCTCACTCGTGAATCCGGTGATGATGAGAATCTTCGACAGCATCTCGAAGGATTGCTTGACATCACTCCCGATGACCCTACACTGTTGCGTGAACACGCTCGCCTTTTGACCAAATCTGGTGATGCGGGTGCAGAGAAAGACCTCCGTCGCCTTGAAGCGTTGGGGGTTGAAACCGCTGAAGACAAATCGATGATGGCCAGTCTGGCAGCCCGAGCAGGGGATACAGATGTCGCATTGTCATCAATAGAGGAAGCACTTGCCAGCGACCCCAATCACGACGATTGGTTGCGCAAGGCCGAACTTCATCTCACACGAAATGAGCGAGGCCTAGGAATCACAGCAATCGACGAAGCGATCGCGCTTGATCGTCAATCAGGTCCAGCCTGGGCCGTCCGCGCTCAATTGTTGAAGAACGAACCTGGTCGATTGGAAGAGGCCTTGAAGGCTGCAGTTCACGCGGTCGCCCTTGGTGAGACCCAAGATTTGCTCAAGGCAGAATTGCTTGAACAGTTGGGGGGCTCTGAAGAAGCACACACTTCATTGTCTGAGGCACTCGAAAAAGAACCAGCAAACGCCGAAATTCGCGCTCAACTTGTTCTTCTCCAACATCAGGCAGGAAACCCTGAGGCAGCGTTTGAGATTCTGGCTGAAGCCCCTGCAGGTGCTTGGGAAGGGCCCGCACTGCATCTGCAGAAGGGCCGGTTGATTCTGGCCGAAGCAGATCGATATCGAGATGGCACGGGAGAACGCGACAGAGAATTACTATCCGAAGCAGATTTGGCTTTTGAGGCCGCATTGGAAGTCGATCGTGAGAGCGGAGTCGGGTGGCTTGGAAAGGCCCGTATTCAAAGGATGCTCAAAGATTATTCAGAAGCGCAGATTTCTCTAGCACGCGCGCGAAGACTTCTGCCCGATGAGCCATTGATTGCAGCGGAAGAAGCTCTGCTTGCTCTTGATGGAAACGATGTGGAGGCGGCTTCACGCCTGATTGCAGAAGCA
>CAXEUI010000108.1:0-4797 GCA_963999335.1 uncultured Candidatus Poseidoniales archaeon | reverse complement strand
CGGCAGGGGCCGCGAAGCCGGCTGGAGCAACCATCGACTGATCAAACGATCCGGCGACAGTTGTCGTTCGGTCTTTACGGCGCAAGACCATCAAAGTCCCCATGATTGCTAGCCCAATGAAGAACAATGAGCCAATGACAATCCAGAGCAAATTCTTCTGCAAAATGGCACTGGTATCACCGAGATTGACGCGCTCGTCCAGTGAGCAACCCGCGTATTCGCCCTCTGTCTGCACATCCTCTTTGGCAGGAGTTTCGGGACAAGCATCGATGTCAGACATCACGCCGTCAGCGTCCTCATCGCGCTGACTGGCGGAACAACCAACCAGTTCGGGACCGGCATCCAATACAGATTCGCCAGTTGGAGTATCGGGACATATATCGAGGTACAAACGAACGCCGTCGTCGTCTGTATCACTATCACCATTCCAACATCCGAATGCATCGACTGCACCAAATCCAGAGTGGTTGGTTCGAGTCGCCTCGTCAGAAGTCGCTGTGCATTGATCGGAGCCAAATGGTGAGACCAAATCGCCGGCAACACCATCCATATCGATGTCGTATTCTGAGACGTGGCAACCATCGACCGAGGTCATGGTCTTGTACTCAGCAGGTGTATTCGGACAATCATCGATGTAGAGCAACTTGCCGTCATCGTCGTCATCCGATTCGCCCGGCCAGCAACCGATGTCATCGACGCCGAATCCGTGTGAATCATTGAAAGTTTCACGAATCAAGGCATTGGGAGTGCTCTGACAGTTGTCGAGATGGTCCCAGACGCCATCTTCGTCCGTGTCCTGCTGAGTGAACCAGCCACATCCAGTGATATCAATATCCTCACCGAGTGGTGTGTTTGGACACTGATCGAATTGATCGGAGACGGTGTCTTCGTCATCGTCATCATCCTCAGTCTCATCCCTGCAACCATCGCGATCCCAGTCGTTGTCAGGTGTGGAGACCCAGTCGGTCTCGCCATTCGGACAGTTGTCATCGACATCCTGGAAGCCATCACCATCGTCATCAGTGTCCTCGTCCATGTCACGGCAGCCGTCTCCATCCATGTCTGAGATGATATCTGAGATCCATCCTGTCATGCCGCGCGGGCATGCGTCGTTGGAGTCAAGGATGGTGTCGCCATCGTCGTCATCGTCCTCATCGAGATCTCTGCAACCATCGCCATCAAGGTCGGTTGATGGAACGCTGGTCCAGTGAAGGGCCCAACCATTCGGGCCCGGGGAGCAGTTGTCATTGGCGTCGGTGATGCCGTCGCCGTCGTCATCGTTGTCCTCTGTCGCATCGCGACAGCCGTCGCCATCGCGGTCATTGTTCTCATCTGATATCCATCCGAGATCACCGGTTGGGCACATATCGAGAAGTGAATCCATGGCATCGCGATCGTTGACGCCGTCATTGTCGTCATCAGCATCTTCGCCAGCATCCTTGCAACCATCACCATCATGGTCAGTGGTCGAATCCGCAGTCCAGTTGTGCCATCCGCGCAAGCAATCGTCGTTGACGTCGTCGACGCCGTCATTGTCGTCATCAGAATCTTCTTCGGAATCGTGACATCCGTCGCTGTCGTGATCGTTGGCGGAATTACTCGACCACTGCAGTTTGAAGTTGGACCCTGTGCAGGGGTCGTTGGTATCGATGATACCGTCACCGTCATCGTCATCATCTTCAGTCGCATCTAGGCAACCGTCTTGATCCATATCTAGATTGGTATCTACGTTGTCCCAGTTGACCTCGGGGCCATCGCAGTTGTCATAGTCGTTGAATTTACCATCACCATCGATGTCATCATCACATACATCGCCCAAGAGGTCACCATCGATGTCGGATTGATCGGCATTGGCATCCATCGGGCAATTGTCATCACCATCCGCGGTGCCGTCTCCATCGCTGTCCGCGCCTACCGCCCAGACCCACATGCCGACTTCGTAACCACCATTCTCAGTGTAGTAATTGCCCGTGCCTGTGACTGTGGAGGTAGGACCGCCAAGTGTGAGGGTGTAGGAAGAGCCAGAGGTCACACCCCCGCCTCCGAAATCGCCCATCGAGACGATGGTTCCGGTCGACATGACGCCTACCGCCATTGCGCTATCAAAGAAATCGCCATCGGTAGCCTCAGCCCAAGACCAAGTGCCTGTGGAAGAAAGGCCCGCGATGAAGCCCTCGATGTATTTGGCAGTGAGAGAGGTTGAACCAAAACTGCCCGAACCGGTCTGTTCAATCTGAGTTCCGGCCGCATTGAGGGTTGCGAACTGACCGGCAATCACCAATCCACCGCCTCCTGTCATCGCAATGCTTGAACCCAATTGATACGAACCCGAGGCCACGGTTGCCCATGTCCATAGGTTGTTGCTTGAGGAGAGGGCAGCGACAACGACGGTGCGATCTTGGCCACCATTGCTGCTACTGACTTGATTGATTCCAAAGTTCGCGGTACCTATGAGTTGCCCCGTGGCATAGATGGTGCCCGCATCCTCAGCGATATCCATGATCTGCACGATACCACCAGTTGCACCAGCCTGTGCTGTATCCACCACGCCACCGGTCATGGATAGCGTGGTGATGTAAGAGTCGAGTTGACCGATGGCCTGAACTTGGCTTGTGCCGAATGTTGCGGTTCCTTGGAACCATCCGCTGCCAAACACGTTGTTACCATTGGATTCGAGAGAAGCGCCGTAATCATCGCCCGAGCCGCCCACGGTGGTGACCCAACTCCAGCGGTTCCCAGTGACCACTTGACCCGTGTTAATCTCGGCGAACCAGCCATCCAGACCACCCTGAGATACCTTGCCAGTGGATTGGAAATTCGCAGTCGTATTGAACGAGCCTGCTGCGAAGACGTCTCCAGCCGATGTGGTGGTGATGTCCTCACACGTGTCGGTGAGGGGGCCTCCGGCCGTGATGGTCCAATCGAATACGGCTTGAGAATTGATCTTAGAGACAAAGATGTCTTGCGAATCCTGAGTGCTTCGATAGTTCTGGTTGCCAAAGGTGATATTGCCTTGGAACCAGCCACACATGTAGTAATCTGAACCGACTTGAGCAATCGCAGTGACACCCGAATATCCCCCACCATCGTAGGTTCCGAGAGTTTCAACCCATTGCCATGTTCCTTGAGAATTGGCCAAGGCTACGAAGCCGAGTTGATATTGAGTGGATGCACCCTGATTGCCGAAGGTGATGTCAGCGACCAGATTGCCGACCGCGACGACGTTGTCATTGGAATCCACAAAAATGTCAGAGGGGAATACCAGATTCGGATCCTGAGCGTTGGCCCCAGAAGCCTGAACTGCGCTGGCCACCCATTCCGTCTGTGCCGCTCGAGCCCCTGACGATGAGATGTCGACTTCTTCTGCGAGAACTGGAGGGCTCTGGCTTGAGAAATCGATGGCGCCAACAGGTTGTAGCAACAGTGCGATGATGACGGCGAAAAGTAGGCCGTTTGCGGTGAACTTCGATGGTTCGGTCATGACACGCCCTAAGGGGCGTGATACTTAACGCTCGCCCGTCAGGGTTTGTTCACTATTCGCTGGTATGTTCCATCCAGTCGTCCATTTCGGGTGTTCGATACCACCATTTGCGATCATCATCCAGCCACCACTCACAACCGTTCTCATCGACCTTGTAATTCGGATCATCTTCGTAGTTGTATTCGTCAGCCTCGTCCAGAGCTTCTTCGGCGACCTCTGTGGCTGGAGCGGGCATATCACCGCGCTTGACCGCCCGACGTGCCTCTAGGTCGACATCCTGCTTGCGTTTGATGACCGTGATGGCAACGATGGCGCCACCTAGAATGAGGGTGAACACAGCGGCAATAATGGCAATGAGAGTACCTGACGACATGCCGCCATCGTCTGCAGGTGCAAGTTGCTGCCGTGAGCAGCCACCATCAATGAGAACAGCTCCAGGGGAGGTGTAGGGACAGGCGTCATCCCCGTTGGAGACACCATCACCATCTTCGTCCTGCTGCTCAAAGTTACAGCCACCGTCGAAGATCAATTCTTCTCCAACACTGCCCGGACAGATGTCGGCCCAGTTGTCGTAGCCATCTCCATCGTCGTCTTCATCTCCCGACCAACAACCAAATACACTGTTGAAGGATGGAAGTTCTGGGTCATGAATCCAGGGAATTCCAGGATTCGCATCACGGATGCTCTGGTTAGAGGTGTCTGTACATGCATCATCGACATCGACGACTCCATCATCATCGGAATCGTACTGGGTGAGATAACCACAACCATAGAAATCGATTGATTCGTCTTCGGGTGTCCCGAGACACTGGTCAATATCATCTGGAACCCCATCGCCATCGATGTCATCCGTACATCCATCAAAATTCAAATCGAATCCTTCAGCCGCTGGAACCTCAGGGCACAAATCGAGATTGTTCTGAACTCCGTCCTCATCGTTGTCGCCCTGTTCGGCCGAACAGCCGCCATCGTACACGGTCACTCCGGGTGGGGTTCCGGGGCATTCATCTGAACCATCATTGAAGCCATCGTTGTCATCGTCAGGGTCTTCTCCCTCGTCGTGGCAACCGTCACCGTCTGCATCGTTGATTGGATTGGATTCCCAACCTGTCATGCCGTTGGGACAAGCATCTCCGACGTCGGGGACCTTGTCGCCATCATCATCAGTATCTTCACCGGCGTCGCGACAACCATCGCCATCCGCATCGGTGCTCAAGGCTGAAGTCCAACCAATATTGCCGGCAGGGCAGGCATCGTCCTCATCGAGAAGACCGTCACCATCATCATCGTCGTCCTCATCATAGTCGCGGCAACCA
>CAXEUI010000107.1:0-4838 GCA_963999335.1 uncultured Candidatus Poseidoniales archaeon | reverse complement strand
ACCAGCGATACACAGGTTGGCAGCGACCAATACTCGTCCAGCCTCTCTTCGGGCAGTTATCGAACAGATTCACTGTCAAGCAGCACCAGACTTCCCTCGAACATGAACGCAGGGACCTATTACTGGGGCTACATCTTGGATGTCGACTCTGATGTCGATGAAGCCAGCGAATCGAACAACGCCCGCACTTGCGACCAGATTACGATTCAGGAGGATCTACCGGACTTGGAGGCCACCTCCGTCAGCACATCGTCCTCTTCTGCAATCATGGGAGAAACAATCACCGTGCAGTATCGCATCGACAATATTGGGACTGATTATTCGGGGTCGTTCTACTGGAAACTGTACCTTTCCACGGATTCCACCATCACCACATCGGATACATTCGTCGATGAATTCAGCGAGAGCAGTATCAGTGGCGGGTCCTATCGTTCCGGTTACGAATACAGTGTCCCCATCCCTTCAGGGATGAATACAGGATATCACTATCTTGGACTCATCGCAGACAATCGTGATGGTGTGAATGAGCTGGATGAGACCAACAACATCGTTTCATCCAGTTCAAGAATCGACATCGAAGAGCCCGCCGATTTGGTCCCCGACTCTCCATCCGGTCCGAATTCCGCACAGGCTGGACAACAGGTGAGCATCTCTTGGAGGATTGACAATGATGGTGATGATGCATCGGGCTGGTTCTATTGGGAGATGTACATCTCAACCGATACCACCATCACGACCAGCGATACCAAACTCGGTTCGACTCAACAGGCCAACAGCATCTCCGGTGGTTCCTATCGAAGTGGGACATACAGTCCGACACTGCCCAGCAACCTTGCACAGAGGACGTATTACTTCGGCATCATTGTTGACACCACCAGTCGGGTCACTGAAGGGGATGAGACCAACAATGTAGAGAGGGGGAATTCAATCTCAGTCTCCACGCCAGATTACGATCTCGAGGCCACTTCAATCTCGGTCGATTCCGGGTATCGTCAGGTCTGTGAGGGCGCTGATATCTACATTTCAGTGAGCGTCACCAATCTGGGTTCCGACAATGCCGGATCGCACTATTACGAAGCGTTGGTTTCGACGGGGAATTCTGCATCTGCAATCTATACCGGCACATCTCTGGGTTTCGCCAGTGGCACGCCCAACGTGCCCTCGTACACGCACACGAGCATGATGGCAACGCTACCTGCCAGTATCACACCGGGCACATACTACATCGGCCTCTACGTCGATTATGGGGACTATATCTCTGAAACCGATGAGAACAACAACATCGTTGCATCGACCAGTGCCCATTTGAACGTCATCGATTGTGGCCCCGATCTTGAACCGACCTCGGTTTCAGGACCCACTTCAGGCGTGAGAGGTGGCACCGCGCAGGTCTCGGTGCAAATCGCGAATGTCGGTATGGAGGATGCCACCAATGTCGATTACAGCATCTATCTCTCCAGTGACTCATCCATTTCAGGCAGCAATGACGTTTTCATCGGTTCTGATGTTGCGAATTCGGTTGCGACGGGCGGATCTTGGTCTGGCAACGTGAATCTCGGCATCCCTTCGAATCTGGGTGATGGCTGTTGGTATTGGGGCATCATTGTCGACCCCAATGATTCGATCACAGAGATGGATGAAACGAACAATGCCATGCCGTCCAGTGGTCAATTCTGTGTCGAACAAGCTGACATCGTCATCGATTCGATCAGCGCTTCTGAAAATGCAGTGAGTGGCCAATCCACGACCGTGTTCATCAACATCAGCAATTCAGGCGGTTCTGATGCCGGCTCCTTCAATGTGCAATTGGTTCTCTCTCTCGATGCTCAAGCCGGCACGGACGACACTCAAATCGACAGTTTCCGCGTCAACCCCTTGACGAGTGGCTCGACCATTCAAGTGACGCGCACAGTCACCATTCCGGGCCAACACATCGGCCAGTTCCATTGGGTTGTCATCGTCGATACTGCGTCGGAGATTGCTGAAGACGATGAGACCAACAACGCCGCAGCGAGCGTTTCTTTCACCATCTCGGCTCCGGCCAAGGACCTGCTCGCATCGTGGGTTGAATCTCCGCTCTCAGCTGAACCGGGGCAAACCGTGACGATCCAGTGGGGTGCTGAGAATCTCGGACAGGAAGCCCTCGGATTCGATGTCGAGATCTGGCTCTCGGAGGATCGTTCACTGGGCAGCGGTGATCTTCGCCTCTCACAGTCGCGCGTCCCCTCTCTTCTCAGCGGTTCCACTCTAGCGGATTCACAGGTTGTCAATCTGGTCGGTGATGTCGAAGGTGTCTGGTGGGTCGTTCTGGTCATTGATGCCGGTGAAGAACACTACGAAGACGATGAGAGCAACAACATTCGCTTGTCCAACAACACGCTCACAATCGACTCGAACAGCCCCCCACCTGCTGGAGAGACGCTGCCCGGTTGCGATGATCCCCAAACGGATGGTGGATTCCCCTCGGATGCCGCTGCAACCCGCTCATCAGCACATCATCTCGGCGCCAATCCAAATCTCACGCTGGATGGCTGCCTCATGGGTCTGGACGAGGTCGATTGGTATGCGATTGTCATCGATTCGGGCAATCAGACTTCGATTGCTCTGAGTGCTGAAGGCGCGCACCTAGAGGTCGCCGTCTTGAATGGCTCAGCATCCCTCGGTCAAGGAATTGTGGATGACGAGGTTCGTTGGGTCACCATTTCGGCATTGAATGACGACTCGGAAGGCATGGCATTGCTATACCACGTCCGTGTCACTTGGGATCCCTCCAACCCCGGTGGTCCGTATCAGTTGAGACTCGTGACAGCAGATGCCAGCACGGAGACCGATCTGGTTCCACCTCCTGCCCCTGAGATCATCTCGATGGATGAGTGGATGCATGCGGATGAAATCGTCATTCAGTGGCCTCCTGTCGTCGATCATCTCTCTGGTACCTCTCATTACGAAGTCCGTTGGGCCGGTGGATTGTGGGCCCCAGTCTACGAGAACGAATCGAGTGTCAACCTCTCGATGCTGATGGATGGTCGATACTCCTTTGAGGTCCGTGCAATCGATGCGGCAGGCAATGTGGGTCCAGCCGACGCAACGTGGATTCGAGTGGACCGGCAGGCCCCCATCGTTTCCATTCAGCAAGTCGAAGCCAAACGGTCCCCCGTATCGAAACTGGTTGCTTACTTGAGCATCGATGACGGCGATGGAAGCGGTCCGTCGATGATTGAATGGTCGGCCGACAATTCAACTTGGTCTGATTATCCAGTGGACGGCTTGATTCTGTGGGATGATTGGAACAACACGCACCTGTACGTTCGAGTGACAGACGGTGCGAATCTCGTGACCATCTCTGAACTTGAGATTGACATTCCACCCGAGGAAACTGAATCGGTCGATGATTCTGGAAATGAGGAAGAGTCCACTTCGCAATCGAATGGTGGTGGTGTCAGCACGATGCTTGCCTTCCTGGTCATTCTGGCGATCATCGCGCTCTCGGTATTCACCGTCATTCTGGCTCTCAGATTGAAGGCACGGGGTGAACTTGAGGATGAACTGGAGGAAGATGACGATGATTCACAGGCCTCAGAACCCTCAGAATCGACCGAAGAGCCGCCTGAGGGACATCACGTTCCAGACCACACCCATCTCATGGGAGGCGGTGTGTATGATCAGTCGACAGGATTTACCGCATACATCGACCTAGAGGGTCGATGGTGGTGGGAGCAGGAAGATGGCTCATTCTTCCATGATCCAGCACTCAATGCCAACGATGCCACGCAGGATGACCTTCCTTGACGGCGACGAATAAACCGTCACCTTGAGCACAGATTTCACCTTCTGCGGTCAACGTCATGCTGACTTCCGCCCGATTCCCTTCCACTGATTCGACATGACTGGTGATGTGAAGGGGCACGCCATGAGGTGTCGGACGTCGTAGTTTGATGGTATAACGGGCGGTGACGGTGCACGGCGCCTCGTCATCGCCCCGATCGGCCATGATGGCCATCGCTGCAGTCCAATTGCCGTGACAATCGAGCAATGTACCGATGATTCCACCATTGATCATGCCCGGGAACGCCTGATGATGGTCCGAAGTTTGGAAGGTCATTTCCAAACCATTCTCGATGGGGAAGGAGCGAATTCGCAACCCGTCGGCATTGGCAGGGCCACATCCGAAGCAGATGCTGTTCGGGGCATGCTTCTCCTGCACACTTTCCCGGTCCATGCCATGAGCAGGAAATCGACCCCTATTGAGGATTGACTGAGGAAATTGACTCCTACGGAGTCGAACGGACGGTTCATTCAAAGAGGGGTAGCAACACAGGTGTACCACAACCACAGCATTGAGGGGGGATGGACCCATGCCTGAGAAGGGCGACGATACGAAGAAGAAGGCACCGCCAAAGCGCACCAAGACGCTGAAGGTTAGCAACCAGATTCCCAAAAAGCGCCGCCGTGAGATTGAGCGTGCCCTTGACGCCCACGAACCGTCAAGACCCGAATGGGATCGCCTTTCAGGAGCCAAGCAACACCGATTCTTTGGGAAGAGAATCAAACCCGGTTTCATTCGTCAGATTGAATTTCCACTGCTCGACGTCAAGTTGGGTGACGCTTGGTCCACCCCTGTGACCATCATCCATGGTTGCCGTCCAGGTCCGACCATCACAATCACAGGCGGCGTTCATGGCAACGAGATGGTGGGACAGGTTGCGGCCAGTCTACTCTCGCAGACAGTGTTCACTGGCCCCGGTCGACCCTTGGATCCCGAGATGATGGCTGGTACTGTGCGTCTGGCTCCAGTTCTGAATCCTCCCGGTTTCACTCGACAGCTCCGATATTTCCCC
>CAXEUI010000106.1:0-4864 GCA_963999335.1 uncultured Candidatus Poseidoniales archaeon | reverse complement strand
CTGGACGACTTTCGCATGGGGGTCCGCATCAAATGCAGATCGAAATCGAGCAATCTGTTCTGGAGTGACGATGGACATCGGCTCACCTATGGTGAGCCATCGCCCATCACAGACGACGCTTAGTCATCACGCTTGGCCAACAGGGCAGCGGAAAGACCAACGAGGATGGTCGCCATCAATGCGGGTGCTGGCATTGGTTCAGGTCCGAGCACAGCAATATCGGGGCAGTTGTTCCCACCATTGTCCTCTCCTGAGACCCAGCAGTCAGACCACACTTTCCCACCTTCGGCAAAGCCACCCTCGGGAAACTTCTCCTCTTCGCCCCCGGAATAGGTGAGCACGACGTCGTAATTGATGTAAGAATGCGTTTCAACGGGCGTGATGGTACTCGCCCAATCCTCTCCGGATCCATTCATGGTGATTTTTTCTGGAGGATTGCAAACACCGCTGTTGATGCATTGCTGCACAGTCCACTCGACAGTGGTCCCATTTTCAGCAGCCGCACTTGAGAGAACCAGGCTGATGGTGAATTCGATTCCGTCTGTGGATACTTCCGGCGTCACAATCGAATCGATGGGTGTCCCCTCGACTTCGATTGTGTGATTGACCCCTGCATCTTCCGCCGCCATGACATAGGGCAGACAGAGTGAAAGTGCCAGAATCAGGACTAGAAGGCGGCGCATCATGCGATGTCGTTGACGGCTTCCATTGAATAATGCTGTTATGTCACGCTTCGATTCTAGTATGTCGTGGTAGATAGCCACCTTCACAATTATGGGTATTATCGGAAATCAGTTAGGGTACTTGCTCATTTAGTATGAGCGTGCGCGCCGGTACCATGGCACAAGGTACTGTCAAGTGGTTCAATCAGTCGAAAGGCTTCGGGTTCATCGAACGCGAGGGTGAAGGAGACTTGTTTGTCCACATTACGAATGTAGAAGGAAGAATAGAAGACGGAGATACCGTAGAATTTGAGGTCGGCGAGGGTCCAAAGGGACCCAATGCCATCAATGTCCGCAAGGCCGAGTGATTACAACTCGAGCTCCCAGAGCTCATCACCGATGTGGTGCAACATCTTCACCGCTTTGTCTTTGGTCGCTTCGACCATGTCTTCAGAGTTCATCATAGCCCAGCCAATGGCTAGCGGTTTACCGTGAGATTGATCACGAATCCAGATGAGGTCCCCCGTCTCGATGCAGCCACAAGCGCTGTGAATTCCGGCCGCCATGCAATCGGCTCCATTCATCAAGAAGGGAATTGCACCATGATCGACCTCACACCATTTCAGTGTGGGATTCCAAGCCAAGATTCCACGCAGCGTTGGGAAAGCGATGGTTTCCCCATCTGCATCGTCAACCTCCATGCCCAGAGGCGATTTGTCAACGATTAGCATTCTCCATGGGCCGAAGTTGGCCGTTTCAAGGAAGGCTGCGGAAAGGTCTGTCTCAACCCCGAGCGGAGTCGTCAATCTTTCGATGAGACCTTTGAACTTCTTGTGTCGCACCGGCTTGCGACCCTTGAGTTTCCAATCTTTCTTGGCCACGATTCAAACGGGTGATGGGCGCTCCTTGAATCCTCCCGCTCATTTGATTGCTAACCACCTCTTGCCCGCTTCATGCCGAGCATCTGGTGTGCTCTTCGAACCTTCGCGGCACACTCCAAAGAAATGGGTGCAAAACCACTTACATCTCCGAGATTTTTTCTCAAGCCATGGGCCGCGCTCGCAGAACCTCCGATGGGTTGCGAGACGATGCTACCTCGGCATTTGGATGAAGTTCATCACGAGGTTGAATTGGTTCTCCGATTGGGAGAAGATGCCACCCTCACTGAAATTGCAGTGGGACTTGATCTGACAGACCGCGCAACCCAGGACGAGGCCAAGGTCGAAGGAATGCCTTGGACGCAGTCGAAGGGATTCGCAAACAGCGCCATCGTCGGGAATTTCATCGAACCGCCCGTGGGTCTTGCCCATCTTCGACTGGAACTTGCTGTCAATGGTGAACCTCGACAAGAAGCCTCAATCGGCCAGATGTCATTCACCCCTCTCGATTTGCTCTCCAGTCTGTCTCAATGGGCCCCGCTCGAAAAAGGAGACTTGTTGTTCTGTGGAACTCCGTCTGGAATCGGTCCGTTGACCAGAGGTGACCACGTCCAAGCACGCCTACTCCGCGAGGATGGCACCGTCCTTTCGGAACTCGACCTGATGTTGGCCTGATTCAAGGTGGCACGGATTCGTGCATGTTGAGGGTGGCTCGAGCCTTGTCGACATCATCGACTGAGAAAGCGAGTTCGGTATCACCTCGATATCGAGACAAAACGTAAATCGAAGTAATGTTCACACCAGCGTTACCCAAACGCTCGGCGAAATCTGCGAGTGAACCGGGCCTGTCTGGCATGACCAGCGTGAGCAATTCATTCACCGTGTATGAGATATCCATCGCATCGAGCGCCATTCGAGTCTCAATGACTTGATCGGTTACAACGGCCACGTTCGGTGCGGCTCGACCAATCGCGCACATGGTCTGAATATTGATACCTCGATTCGAAAACTCGCGACTGACGCGAGCGAGTTGTCCAGCTTCATCGGGCAGGGCCATTGAGAACTCCATCATGGGTTATCGCCGGTTCCGGCGGGCTGTGTTTTGGCTATTTACCCACCGGATGCCAAATATTGTCAATCGCGCTCTTGAAATAAGGGAAGTAGGTCGCCCGCTTCCCAGAGGGAAGCAATATGGCACAATGGCACGGTATATCCCGACGCAAGCCATCCGGCGGTCGTCTCAAGCGACCGAGCAGTTATCGCGGGAAGCGTCGCACCGAAATTTCGTCTGAGAAGCAATTCACCATGATTGGTGATACCAGTCGCAAGGTGTACCGCAAGCGATCTGGCTCAATGAGTGTCCGTGTTCTCTTTGATACCACCATCAATGTCGCTGACAAGAAGACCGGCAAGGTCATTCAAGCGACTCTTCAATCCGTCTCTGAGAATGCAGCGGATCCCAACTATGTACGTCGCAACATCATGACCAAGGGTGCAGTTGTGGAGACTGACAAGGGTCTTGTTCGAATCACGAGCCGACCCGGCAGTCACGGCGTCATCAATGGCGTTCTGATAGAGTGAAGGTTCACAACTGAGGACATCTTCCCAGTCTCGGAGGACCCGAGATGGCCAACAATCCAGAACGAATCGTGGTTTGGCCTGGTTACTTCGATTCGAAGACCAGCCGTCGCTCGGGCCGTCGTGTTTCCAAGGACCGCGCGGTGGCCAATCCCACCCTCGATGGACTGGCCTATGCAGCGCGCAGTGCGGGCATCCGCAAGATGAAGAAAGAAGAGAACACCAGCCACCCCTCTCGCCCAAATGAACAAGAGGGACGCCTGTGGATTTCGATCGCAGATGCACTCTCTGCGACGGGAGCGGATTCTAAAGAGGGAGTCCTTCAGGCAATTGGTACCGCATGGAATGATCAGCAATCTGAGATCAAGGCCTCAGAGAAGGCGGCCAAGGTGAGTGGACCCAAGGCAGGAGATAAGCGTGGGCGTACTCAGCGCAAGTCGTTCAAGGGTGCGAAGAGAAGCAAGCCGAGTGAGCGCCGCAAGCGCCGCAAATGATTTTTCCAAACGTAGAGGTCGATGGAATGGAAAAGATCAATTTGAAGGAGAAATTGTCTAAGTTTTCTGACCACTGGTCTCCAAAGGTCATCGCCGAGATGAACGATTATCAGTTTAAACTGGTCAAGATTGAGGGAGATTTCGTCTGGCATCATCACGAAGATACCGATGAAGTTTTCATCGTCATCGAAGGCAAGATGAAGATCGAGTTCGAGAACGAGACCGTCGAATTGAATGAAGGTGACATGTATGTGGTTCCCAAAGGGGTGGAACACAAGCCCAGCGCTGAAAATGAATGCAAGGTGCTGCTCGTTGAACCCCGTGGTGTCGTGAATACAGGCAATACAGAAGGTGACCTCACTGCGTCCAATGATATTTGGATCTAGCCGAACATAGTAGGCCACCCTGTATCCGGGCACTCAGTTTAGTAGTGATTTCTGCGTGGTTAAGCACAAATAATACCCCATATACGGTGACATAATGGCCAATACGAACGGTTTGATTATTGGCGGCATCACATTGATAGTTGGTGTACTCACAATCCCACTGTTAATTGGTTGCGCTATTGCACCTTTGGGCCTCTTGATTTTACTCATTGCTCTCCTTTCATCCAATCCTGCACCTCCTACTGTGGTTGTCTCTCAACCTGGATATCAACAACCCGTTCACCAATATCAGCAGCCTGCTCAGCAATATCAGCAGCCTGCTCAGCAATATCAACAACCACCGAGGAACTTCCCTCAACAACCCAAGTTGTAGATAATTCCGGATAGAGGCCACCCTATGATCGGGGTCACTATTGACGCACCTTTCACCCTTCATTCGTTGATAGAAAGAAATTATCCCACATAATGACAAAAGCACGTCCTTCGGGTAACTGAGAGAGTACCTCTCCACTGGTGTACAACTTCATCATATTCAGATTGTCAAAGCCACCCGGTGTGGTATCCTCAGGATGATGGGTCCAATTCTGCACATCAAAAAGCACATTCGCGCCCATTTTCACAAAGACCTGTCCGTGCTCCGAATCACCTTCGATTATGCCAACCTGTAACGTGAACCAAGTGTGAATTGGCACCGGCACATCTGAGATCTCTGTCCAAACATCATCCCACAGCAGGGAAGTCGTATTCTGAGTCTGCCCATGTAACGCCCACGAAAGGGGTGTGTTTGGCGCAGTATCCTCCTTGTGGATGGCGAGGGTGATTCGGAAGGCATGCTCTGTCTGGGCCTTGTCGTTCCAGAACTCAGC
>CAXEUI010000105.1:0-4891 GCA_963999335.1 uncultured Candidatus Poseidoniales archaeon | reverse complement strand
CACCGAGCCTTGCAAGGCACACAACAGCACAATCGTGGGTATTTTTAACAAGCTGGACACTGGGACTCTCACTCTCTGCGCTTTGGGTCAACATCTCTATCCGGTTTCTAAAACCAACCGGACAAGAGCTGTATGAGATCCTCGAGCGCCCCTATGCGTCATTTCCACGCCATCTCGCAGGCTTTCCCGACGTCACTCGCGGGCCAAACGACGCTCACGAGTGGTGAGTTCCCGATCGACAAGTTGTTCCGTCCATTTTTGAACAGCACCTGCCCGAATAGCTGCGGTTGAACGACCACCCGCAAAATAGTTGGACCGATTACGGCTGATCCCCGTCCATCTTCGAACGGGAGTTTTCCATCCTTGTAGACGCTGGGTTCGTTCCGGTTCCAGGCCGGGTTATGGAATGAAACAAAGTCGGATTGACATCTTCGAGTCCACAAAGTTAGTAAACTGATAGCCCCGTACTCAATCTTCAATTCACACGCGCATGTAGTCGGTGAAGACAGGATGCAGAGCTCAATAGGCTCCTCCTCAAGACCGTCTCACGAGTCATCATCTGTCACGTTTGTAACTAACCATCATCGGCCTCATTCCTGACAACGACTTCATGGAGCGCGCGGCCCCGGCCTTCGCTGAGCACGGCTGGGATCTGGTGGCTCTGGAGATGTAGGGATGCCCGACAATCGGATGCGCATTGCCTATGTCCACGATTCACCATTACACGAGAGCCTCGCAACTGATTATCGTGACCCGGCTCGATTGTTCAATCTCGGATTCACAGATGTGGTCATCTCCGATCAGATGAGTGGCTGTCTGTACAGCATCACCCCTGAATTAATCGAGAGAATCGATTCGGCGATTGATGCGGGCCTGAACGTCTGGCTGATGGATGATTTGTTTACCTTGCCAGCCGATTCCGATGCAGGATGCCCAGGTCTGGAAGAGAGTTGGGAACTCACCGCTCAAGCGATTCGCGATGTCATTGAATCGGCCCCTCAGATTCGTGGACTCGTCTTTCGATATGGTGAGACGTTCGAGAGTTCGAATTCTGCTTTGAAGCGGGTTGATCTGGTGCGCTGTGAATGTATTCATTGCTCTTCCATCGATGGACTCACCCGTCGTCGAAAGGTGATTGAACTGCTTGAGTCCGTGGTCTGTAGGGAGATGGGCAAGCGCTGTATTCTGCGTCTGTGGGATCTTTCTGAAGACGGGATTCATGCAAATCGAATGCTACAGGCGAAAGTGCTCACTAAATGGGCTGGAGACCCACGATTCTTCGTCTCGGTCAAACACACCCTGACCGATTATTGGCGACATCAGCCATGGAATCCGTCGATTCCGGAAGAGGGTCCAGCACGATTGATTGAATTCCAATGTGAACGCGAATACGAGTTCATTGGCATGGTCCCCAATTGGATGGGCCCAGAGTGGAGTCAGGGCCCAATCGAGTGCGGTGAACGTGGATGGACGGGCCTAGCCAACGTTCGACCCCAGGATTGGGCTGGAAGCTGGATCATTCCCATCGGTGGAGGCTGGTCCAGTCGCCGTGCATCCAGTGAACTCTGGGCGGATATGAATCTGCACGCTGTCCTCTCATTGACAGAGGACCCAGACAGAGATGCAGGCGAGATTCTCGCAGAATGGCTGTCGATGAATGAATTGCCGCAAGAATCACAATCTCTATTCGAGAAAAGTTCTGAATTGGTTCTTCGACTTCGATATTTCGATGTCTGGCGAATCATTGCCAATCAGCACTGGATGCCTTCCGAGAATTGGTTTCGAGATGACACCTTCGTCCCCGGTGCATGTGCGAAGATTGCCAATACGGTTGTTGAACAAGGCATGGCAGATTTGCTTCGCTCAGAGCGAGCATTGGCCACTGCAATGGCTCGCAGTCATCTCATGGAAGCCGAAGCATTGCCGGAATGCAAGCACTCTGAATTCATCCTGTCCTCTTATCGCTGGGCTCTCCGTTTTGCTGAATGGACCGAAGAGACATGGAATCAATTGCTAGAGGGTACGCCACTGAATCGTTCAGAATGCAGAGCGCTCCTGCTTCGTCGCCTTGAGGAAGATCAGATGGCCCCTCTGTCAGTGATGGATTAAGGCGTACGACCATTTCCCCCCTCCATGGAGCGCCTCCTGTTCGCGCGGCTCTGGCAAGAGATCGACTTCGACGACCACCCCCTCAGTGGTGGACATGGGCCTGAACCCGAAGGCGAACTCACAATCACGTCGACTCAGGACGGAATCCGTCTGGAAGATGCTCGTCTTTCATTCCTCCTCGGTGCCGGCGACGATGCCGATTCACTCCATCGCTGGACCACCCGTAGTGTGCAGATGAACGATGGACCCGAGCGCATGGGTGTCCATCGATGGTCCATTTCACCGGTCAGTATGCCTTCAGAACTGGCCGATTGGGTCTGTGCCCAAATTGGGGAACCGATTTCGCTTGATGGTGAATCTGTGGAACAACATCGCGAGTTGCTGGATCAGATTCAAACCCGTCTTTCCCCCATGTTGCCCGAATGGTCATGGCATCTCGAGATTGACAACAAAGCGGATCGAATGGGTTGGTACGTGCGGGCCCCGAAAGCGTGGTGCAGTTTGTTCACAATCTTCGTCGGGTTGGGCTGGAACGAACAGGTCACGAAACGTGGATTTCTTTTGTTTGAACGCGCCCCTCCTGGTGAACTCGACCGTGTCGATGAAGCAGACTCCAATCGTCTCGATGGGCTTCGCACCGTCGCTTTGTGCAATGCCTCGCGAGGTGCCCTATCTCACCTCGCAGGGGATATGATGTGGGCGGCTGAACCTCGTCCCGTCCCCTTGGAACTGCCTGGTGAGGTCGAGTTGTGGCCCCCATCCATGGGTCGATGGCCTCTGTTGCATGGTCGTTCTGAATCAAGCGAGGACATCGTTGAATGGTCGGCGACCATCATAGATGCGCTCCAACCGTCAATTTCGACCCTTTCGGCTACGATTGAAGGACTCAGTTGGCACTGATGACCAGCCCTTCGTCATCGTAATCCCAATCCAGAACATCCCATCCTGCTGCTTGGCATGCTGTGATGACCGCATCCTGTCGCTCCGGACCAGAGAGAAGCGCCACGCATCCTCCACCTCCGGCTCCCAATGCTTTCCAAGCGGCGACATCTCTGGATTCAAGAAGCGGATTGACCACTTCACGGAACGGTTCATGAAGTGCTGGATCGAGCGCATCAACACCGTTGCAGACCTCCTGTAGAGCCTCGACGACCAGATTTCGTCGGTCCTGATCCAGACCTTGTGCCATCTTGCGAGCCGCCATTCGAATGGTCATCAGACCCTCAATCACGCCCTCGTCCTTTGCAGCGTACTTCTCCCAGATGTCATCGTGCAGATCGCCGCTGACATGAGGCATTCCAGTGTTCGCCACAATCAGGTGTTTATGCAACCAGAATCTCGCGCTTCGGGGTGGGTCGAATGGCATCTCTTCGACCGCATCTCCAATGAACATGAGATGATTGAATCCACCGTGTTTGGCCGCCCACTGATCCTGTCGACCACCTGTATTGCCGAGCAGCGCCTCGAATTGGTAGGCGGCTTCTTCGGCGTTCTCGGCTCCATTGATCGCGGCCATCAAAGCGACATTGATTGCCCCTGTGGTTCCCAGTCCGGAACCGACTGGTGCATCACATCGATAGTTGACCGAAAGGTGCCCTTCGTCATCGATTTCCAGTGATGCATGCGCATGGATGTTGATTGCAACGTTGACGACCTCGCCTCCGACATCATGGGTGTAGGGTGGCACATCCGTCCAACCTCCCGCGAGGTCGAGTCGCACCGGGGCGCGGGCTTCCACACGCTTCATCTGACTCACCGAAGGCACACGCTCCCTTCATTCCTCCGACAGATGCGCGATGGCATCCTCAATGATTGCTCTGGAGCGCTGCAGAATCATCTTGCGCCATTTCAGCGAATGAGGATTGAATGCATTCAGCATGTTTCGTCTCTCAGTGCTCTGCAATAGGCGGAGAGGAGGTTTGCCACTCCACTGAGTGAACCGATTCTCGGCGCGGGCCAGTTTGAGCAGTGGAATCGGTTTGATGGTGCCGAATTCCTGTGTGATACTCGTCCATTCTTTGTCTGGGAATCTGGCTTCGATGCCTGCCTGAATCCCGCCTCGAATCTTGTAGGCCACGCCTTTTTCGGGATCCAACGGCTGAATTCGTTTTCCGTAACGTTCCTTCAAGTCCGCTTCATCAACACCTTCGCCGACCAGAAGTGAATCCACACCGAATGGCCCGAGTCCAGTATGAAAATCAATCCAGACGATATGTTCTGTATGTGTCAGTCTTCGTTCACACCAATCGATGAAGTTCTGACTCGCTTCAGCCAGTTTTGAGCCGCCGAACTGCAAAGATGAGGGCCGAGTGTATTGTCCCTCTTGCACTGCTTGCTTGGCATTGGCGAAGCCCAATCGAAACGCGTGCCATGCGGCCCTAATCGAGTAGTATTCTCTCCCTTTTTTCATGCCTTTTGGATTCAATAGATGGTCCAATCGTGCATAATTCTCGGGTTCTCCCTCATAGGCCTCACCCGGTGGCAAGAAATTTCGATTCAGGTCTGCATTGTCCTCATTGACTCTGCGCAACCATGCCATCCCCCATGGATTGATGATGTGGGCAAAGGCGATGGCACAGTCATCGGGCAACCTCAACTCGCGCGATTTGATTCCGTCCAAAATCCCCATTGCTGCTGCAGAACCCGGAAAGCCCTCAACGCCGTGAACCCCAGAGGTATGAAGAATCAATTTCGACGCATCGGATGGCCCGATCCATACGAAATCTGTAGACAGTGTCTCTTCGTGAGGTCCCTTTTCTGTAATTGCCATCGTTTCGACATT
>CAXEUI010000104.1:0-4910 GCA_963999335.1 uncultured Candidatus Poseidoniales archaeon | reverse complement strand
TAAGTTAAAAACGTTGCAGGATGTTGGGCTTGGCTACGTCAAGCTCGGTCAGTCAGCTACTACGCTGAGCGGTGGTGAAGCACAAAGAGTGAAATTAGCTAAGGAACTATCAAGACGAAGCACTGGTAGTACCTTATACATCCTTGATGAACCGACAACTGGCCTTTCGATGGCTGATGTGGACCAACTCATCCAAGTCCTACTTCGAATCCGTGAGAATGGCCATACTGTCATCATCATCGAACACAATCTGGATGTTGCGAAATCCGCCGATTGGATTATCGATTTGGGTCCAGAAGGCGGTGAGGGAGGGGGCGACGTCGTCGCGATCGGCACCCCTGAAGAGATTGCCAAGAACTCACAGAGTTACACCGGTCAATACCTCTCAGTGCAACTTCAGAAACCATGAACCCGCTCCGGTTTGTTCAAAGACGGTCGACAAAGGCCGCCTCCCCATAGGGGGAGGCGAATGGGCGGGCATCCAGTGCATTTGATCGAAGTCACCCCTCGTGAACTACCTGGTCTTCAGGATACGAGAGGAGAGAGCATTCGCAGCATGCTCTCCGCGGACCACAATCTCGCGGTGGGCAAGATACGTTCGATTACTGGATATCAAGTGAAGGCCAACTTATCATCTGGTGAATTGCTTCAAAGTCTTCAGAATCTGTTCACCGACCCCATCATCGAGTTGGGCGTTGTCAACAAGAGTCTCCTAGATGATTTGGCGTTGTTCCCCGACGCCCCTGACCTTGCGATTATGGTGGGGTTCAAACCAGGTGTGACTGACAATGCAGCTCAAGCGGCTTTGGATGGCCTACTCACATTGTTCCCTGAACAAAAGGAGGCTCAGATTGCGACGACGATGACCTATTTGTTCTGGGACATCCCTTCTGAAGTCGATGATTTATGGTTGGCAAACACCCTTCACAACCCCATGATTGAGCGTGCTGCGATGGCAACCACAGAGCATTGTGCGAATTTAGTGTGGCCACAATTGCCATTCCCTGACCACCCGCCTGTCACGTTCTCTCCACCAGCTACCATCGATCTTGAAGTCGATGATGAGACGCTATTGCACATTTCAGAAGACGGTCTTCTGGCATTGAATTTGGAAGAAATGCAAGCGGTTCAAACTCACTATCGAAACCCAGAGATTCAAGCAATTCGTGAGAGTATAGGGTTGCCGCCCAATGCCCCAACCGATGTCGAACTCGAATGCTTGGCCCAAACGTGGTCCGAACACTGCAGCCACAAGATCTTCGCAGCGAAGATTCATCACATTGATTCGACAACTGGCGAGGACAGTGAAATCAATTCACTGTTCAAGACCCACATCATGCAACCGACATTGGATATACAGAAACAAGTCGATTGGCTGCTGAGTATATTCCACGACAATTCAGGCGTCATCGAATGGACCCAAGATTGGAGTCTCTGCATCAAAGCTGAGACCCACAACTCCCCCAGCGCCCTGGATCCCTTTGGTGGAGCAATGACTGGAATTGTCGGTGTCAACAGAGACATTCTGGGCACGGGCCTCGGTGCCCGACCGATTGCCAACATGGACGTCTTCTGCTTCGGCCCACCTGATTTCAAGGGCGATCTTCCTGGCAACCTCTTCCACCCTTCCCGCGTTTTGCGTGGAGTTCACGCTGGAATCCGTGCGGGTGGCAATGAATCTGGCATCCCAACGGTGAATGGCGCCATGGTATTTGATGACCGTTACATCGGCAAGCCACTCGTCTATGCGGGCACCGTCGGAATCATGCCACGCCGATTGCCCGATGGGCGCGAAAGCCACGACAAGACACCCTCCTCCGGCGACATCGTGTACATGTTGGGTGGCCGCGTCGGCAGTGATGGTATCCATGGTGCCACATTCTCCAGTCTGGAATTGACTGAAGAGAGCCCGAGCAGTGCTGTGCAGATCGGCGACCCCATTACTCAGAAGAAAATGATAGATATGGTTCTGGAAGCACGTGATGCCGGACTCATCCAAGTGATCACCGACAATGGTGCAGGGGGACTTTCCAGTAGTGTTGGAGAGATGGCAGAACTCACTGGGGGCGCTGAATTGGACCTCTCTGTCGTCCCACTCAAACAACCCGGCTTGTCCCCATGGGAGATTCTTGTATCCGAAAGTCAGGAACGCATGACGGTGGGTGTGAGCGAACAGAACATCGAAGCATTCGAGGCACTGGCCACACTGCACGAAGTTGAGGCCACGGCGGTTGGAACGTTCACCGACAGCGGTGCATTCATCGTCAATTATGGAGACTCAACAGTGGCTCACCTGCCCATGGATTTCATGCACGACGGATGCCCACAACTCCAACTCAACAGTGAATGGGTGCCTCCGGTTCATGATGCCCCCAATTTCCCAGATGTCAATGAGAAAGAGATGGGCAATCTACTGAAGCGACTTCTTGCGAGGCCAAACGTAGCCAGTAAAGAGTGGTGGGTCAGACAATATGACCACGAAGTCATCGCCCAATCTGTGATCAAGCCGTTCTGCGGAGTCAATCACGACGCACCTGGAGATGCCGCAGTCATTGCTCCGATTCATGGAGAGACCCAGGGAGCTGTGGTTTCTTGTGGAATTGTGCCTCGATATTCTGACATCGATGCATATTCGATGGCTGCAGCAAGCATCGATGAAGCGGTTCGAAATGCAGTATGTGTCGGCGTCGATCTCGACAAAATCGCAGGATTGGATAATTTCTGTTGGCCAGACTCCATCGAAAGTGAGAAGACGCCGGATGGCCGATTCAAACTCGCGCAATTGGTCCGAAGCAATCGTGCTCTGGATGATGTATGCAGAGCATACAACCTCCCTTGTATCTCTGGCAAAGACTCAATGAAAAACGATGCCAAACTCGATGGACAGAAAATCAGCATCCCCCCGACCCTTCTCTACACCGTTCTAGGCAACCATCAGGACGTTCGAAAAGCCGTTTCAAGTGATTTCAAAGACAAAGGCGATGCAATTTACCTCCTGGGTGAGACCCATCAGGAATTGGGCGCGAGCGAACTCAGTTTCATGTTGAGGGAAGAGACGGGAGGGGGAATCGGCAATGATGTCCCTCAAATCGACACTGGACGCAATCTCCGAATGTATCGAGCATTGACGGCAGCGATGGACCAGAGTCTGGTTCGAAGCGCTCACGATTGCAGTGATGGTGGCCTAGCAGTCGCCATTGCAGAGTGTTGTTTCGGTTGTGATGGCGCCACCACAATCGACCTGGATACATTGGTCCATGACAATCTCGATGAATGGGGTGTGTTATTCGGTGAATCACTCGGTCGGATTCTGGTATCAGTAAGGTCTGATGATGCCGTAGCATTCGAGACAGCCATGGATGGAAACACCATCGCTAGAATCGGTACGGTCGGAGACAAGAAAACCCTTCAATTCACCATGGGGGGCAAAACCATTCTCAAGGCGAACCTTGCATCGCTCCTCGATGCGTGGAAAGGCACATTGAACATGGGGGGTGGTGAATGATGGCAGACACGATTCGCGTTGCTGTTCTGTATGGCTTCGGAATCAATTGCGATCACGAGACGAAAGCCGTTTTCGAGATGGCGGGGGCCGAAGCAGATCGAATTCATGTGAACGAACTGGTCAATGGTGACAAGACGCTCGCAGATTACCACATCATGGCAGTTCCTGGTGGATTCTCGTTCGGGGATCATCTCGGCAGTGGCAGACTCCTCGGCAACCGATTACGATTCGGCATTCGTGGTATGGTTCAGGACTTCGTCAAATCCGGAAAACTGGTCATCGGAATCTGCAATGGTTTCCAAGTCCTCGTCAAGATGGGTTTACTTCCCGGAGATGAAGACGTGAGCCTGACTCAGAGTGCAAGTTTGACACTCAACAATACAGGTCACTATGAGGATCGGTGGGTTCACCTTGAGTTCGATCCGAACAGTCCCTGTGTGTGGACTCAAGGACTCGAGCGCATACGCGTACCCGTGCGACATGGAGAGGGTAAATTCGTCACCACCATTGAATCAAATCTCGACCAGTGGGCAGAGAACGGACAACTCGTTGTTCGCTATGTCAATCCAGACGAAGCATACCCCAGTGCAGGGGACAAACTCCTCCCCTTCCCAATTTGCCCCAACGCAAGCATGCGCAACATCGCGGGCGTGTGCGATCCGAGTGGACGCGTGTTTGGATTGATGCCGCACCCCGAGGCCAATCACAGCACGTGGCTGGGCGCGACGTGGACACGAGAATTACCAGATCACGGTGAGGGTGAAGGTATGGCTATATTCCACAACGCCGTAAAGTTCGCCAAAGAGAATCTCTGATAGAGATAATTGTGCAGGGCTAAGCCTTATCGTATGGCCACCAGAGCAATACATATGCAACCCGACTATCAACCAGACACCGTCGTCATCGGCGAATCAACCCCACAGATGGGTCAGGTAACAACCTCTCCATTTGGAACAATACCAGTTGGGGGGCGCCCAATGCAAATGATGAACTTCACAGACTCAATAAAAAACGTATTATCCAATTATGCTGGATTTGAAGGACGCGCGTCTCGCTCAGAATATTGGTGGTTTTTCCTAGCGACAGCTATTGTGAGTTTCCCAGTGGGAATGATTGACGGCATACTTTTCGGTTGGGAATATACTGACCCTACGTGGCTTTCTTGGCTATTCAATTTAGCATTATTATTACCATCACTCGCCGTAGGTGTTCGTAGGATTCACGATCACGGTAAGTCAGGTTGGTGGATATTGATGCCATTCTACAATTTGTATCTCTTTATTGTAGAAGGAGAAGAAATGCCGAATGCCTATGGACCGGTCCCGACCAACCAACTGAACTAAATTTCCAATATCGTTGGGAATTATAGACGGACTCGCCTAATCGAGCATTATGCAACCACCAC
>CAXEUI010000103.1:0-4930 GCA_963999335.1 uncultured Candidatus Poseidoniales archaeon | reverse complement strand
TCTGGTTGATTGCCTGTACAGATCTTCTAGCAAAAGAGAGACTCATGGCGCGCAATGGGTTTAGCAATGAAGAAGCCGATCAGCGCCTCAGAAGTCAGCAGCCTTGGCAAAAACGTGCCCCAGCTTCCGATTTGGTTCTTCATAATAACGACAGTTCACAAGAGCTTATTAGAAAAGTGTATATTGAATATCAACAGATGACTCTGTCATATTAGCAAATGTAAGGGCAGTCTCACCGTTAGGTGTGTCATCACAATCATCATCATCGTCAGCGATGCCATCATTGTCTGCATCCGGTTCCTCGGAATAGAGTTCAGGAATCGCATACTGGATGACGGTTCGAGTTTCAGTGAAGAGTCCACAGTCGGCCACAACTTCACCCGCATGGTTCGTGGCGTTGTAATCCACTGGAATCGAGAAAGTTGACCCTGTGACTTGCCCTGGAAGAGCCTCTTGGCTCTGTGGCTGATAGGATACCTCGCAAGTACTCGGGAATGCATGGGTGATGGTTCCGGTGATATCGGCCCAGTCATTGTTGGCCGAGTTCAATGTGAATGCCGTCGTGAGTTGTGCTGCTGGTTCCTCGGGGGTGGGCATGATTGCAGTTGAGTAGACGATTTCCGAGGTCTGACCACCGGCATCCTCTGCATAGGCACTGGTCACCCACTCAGCAGGCATCGTGATGGGCAGAACTCCACTCCATCGTCCATCCGAGCCCGCGAAGAACATCCAAGGTCCCTGCCGGTCCGTGTCATCAATCGGATTGATGATTTCAACGTGAACGACTGTTGTCGACGGGCTTTCGTCGTGAATGCCACCTTCGATGGTAAACGCCGTAACGCCATACGCGTGTACAGATTCATCCATGGTCAGCAAGGGAGCCTCATCGGCAACAACAATCTCTTGCTGCTCCTCTTCGTTCTCGTCCGTGTTGTCGGTGGAGTCATTTGCGGCCATGCCACCCATGAATCCCAATGCTGATGCCAAGATCAACGTCCCAACCATCAGTGCGGCTGTCCAGCCGAATCTGCCGTCCATGCGACCGTCAATTCGCAGTATCTTATGATGATGCTTCTTCAATGGGTTTGAGGTCCAACCGGGCCAAACTTGGTTGAATATGCCATTTCCACAAGGGCACAAGAATCAGTGCACCTGTGACCATGTCGAGAATGAAATGTTGTTTCGTGGTCAGGATCGAGAGAGACAACAGAACCCACCAGATGCCCACAGTCCACTGTCGGTTGGGCTTTCCCTTCCACCAGCGAATGGCGAAGAACGTGAAGAGACCCGCGGAACTCACATGCAGACTCGGCCAAGCGTTGTATGGCTCATCCATGAACCAGAGCCCTTCAAACATCGCCAAGAAAACAGGGTGCATGGTGTCGACATTCTCCAACGCCTGAGAGCGAATGTGAATCTCAGCCGGGCATATGACGAACCAGATGTTTGAGATGACAAACAGTAGAATCAGCGATTGACTCATGATGAGTGCTTCATGCCGCCCTCTCTTGTCATCCGGTGTAGAGAATAAGGGCAAGAGATAGAAGAAATAGAACAGTGAGAGATAGATGACAATCGTCCAGGCCATGAACGGAATGGCCAGATCCAATGAAGTGGTCGGGTCCAGCATGGTCCTGCCTTGCCAACCCATGAGATGATTGGGGATGAGATAGACGGGTGAACAAATCAAGGCGTCAATGGCAAACATGCTGAGAAGGAACCCGAGACGAGATTCTCTGGCTAGGGGAAATTTCCAAATCGGCCAAATGTCGAGAATTTTCTCGCGCACGAGAACACCTCACTTCAAATTCCGAGTGAAGGATTGAATGCCAGTAATGTGCCGGGCCAGAATCAAGTTGTGAATATCGTGGGTTCCTTCGTAGGTCTTGACAGACTCTAGATTGTTCATGTGGCGCATGATGGGGTATTCGCTGGTGACGCCATTGGCGCCGTGAATATCACGCGCGACGCGCGCGATGTCAAGTGCGATGTCGACATTGTTCATCTTCGCAAGGCTAACGAACTCGGGAATCCATTTGTCCTCGTCGATCTTTCGACCGAGATGATACGCCAGAAGTTGACCCTTGGTGATCTCACGCAACATGGTGGCCAATTTCATCTGGATGAGTTGGAAGGCTGCAATCGGTCGATCAAATTGAATTCGTTCCAGTGAGTACTTCTTGGCGGCATCAAAGCAGGCTTGTGCTGAACCGATGCTGCCCCATGCAATGCCATAGCGTGCCCGATTCAGGCATGAGAACGGCCCCGACAGTCCCTCGGCCTCAGGCAGGATTCTGTCCTTGGGAATCTTGCAGTCTTGGAAGACCAATTCGCTGGTTACCGAAGCTCGCAGTGAATGCTTCCCTTTTTGCTCAGGAGCGGTGAATCCCTCATCCCCCATCTCGACGATGAATCCTCGAATCTCTCCATCCAGTTTGGCCCAGACTATCGCCAAGTCACAGATGGTGCCATTGGTAATCCACATCTTTGCACCATTGAGGACGTAGTGATCTCCCTTGTCTTCGGCTTTGGTAATCATGCCACCAGGATTGGAACCGAAGTCAGGCTCAGTGAGGCCAAAGCAACCGATGAGTTCTCCAGTCGCCATTCGAGGCAGATACTTCTGCTTCTGCTCCTCGGTTCCGAATTTGTGAATGGGGTGCATGGAAAGTGAGCCTTGCACACTGGCGAAGGAGCGCAGTCCACTGTCACCTCTCTCCAATTCACGGCAGACAACACCGTAGGCGGTGTAGGACATCCCAGCACAGCCGTATTCTTCTGGGATGACCATGCCCAGAATCCCCATGTTCCCAAGATCCTGAATCCACTCTTGAGGGAAGGTCCCATCGAGGTAGTGTTGTTCGATATTCGGGATGACTTTCTCATCCACCCAATCACGAACCATATCGCGAACCATCAGTTCTTCTTCTGAAAGCAACGCGTCGACATCGAAGAAGTCGAGTGCCTCGTATGCCATGTTGGATGCCCCGAGGGGGCCCCCTTTGAACGTTGCCAACGCCCCCTTCAGGGGGCGAATCACGAATGCTTGGCCTTTCGAGCGGCGCGTTTCTCGGCTTTTTCCTTCTCGACCCGCTTGGCTTCGGCTGCTTCACTCTTCGCGTTTCGTCGTGCGAAATACTTCCTCTGCAGGGTCTCACTGTTCATGAAAATAAGACCGAGGACCGAGCCGGGAACGGCAATGAGGACCACAATCCCCAGCACATAGGAGATGAGTGTATCCGTCCAAACACTGGTTTCAGGTGGCGGATGGAATTCAATGACTGCGCCGTAAGACGTCACCATGAATCCTACATTCGGATCTTCGGTGGTGCCCCACGTACCAATCAGTCTCTCGCCAGCAAGCGCACTGCTGCTTGCGACGACATCTTCGTTCTCAATCCATTCGTATGCCTCTCCGGCAGACATATCCCAAGCCATGACCTGGAACGGTGCCATGGTTGCCAACGCTTCGCTTGCAGTCCGGGTGTGGATGTGCGTGAACTCCCCACTGATGCCCGGAATGATTTGGGTGAAGACGGTCGATTGGTCCGGATTTTGAATGTTCAATCCGATGGTTCCGATGGCACGATCCTCTCCAATCGCCACACAACGATTGAACACGGGTTCAGCGCAATTGATTCCGCGCCAGACGCGATTCGTACCCCCAATCCAGTACAATGTGTGATTTGCATTCGAATCGATGATGGCAATTCCATTGCTTTCGGTTGTCATCGCACAGAACCTCTCTTCTTCCTGACAAGCGATTCCGGTGATTCGACTGCTGGCTTCGTCAACGAGCAACTGAAACACACCTTCTCCACCTTCACCCTCATGGTAGGCCCAGAGATATCCATCCTCGCCACCGAGATACGCATCGCTCCCAGCCGCATTCCAAGCGACAGCTTGGATATCGATTCCGTTGAGTTGCACGCTTCCTGAAACCGTCGTCACCGAATGGTCTTCAGCAACATAGCGGAGCATGGCTCCATTGTCTCCAACCAATAGAGCTGTTTTTCCACGGGGGTGCCAAGAAATTGAACGCAGTGTCTCATCCGTGGGTGTGGCCAACTCGACTTGGATACTCGGGTCGGTTCCATCCAAGAGGCGCGCATAACCATCCGCCCCAGCGACCAGAACTTTTTGCGTGGTCTCACCACCTGCTGCAACAGCTTCCAATCCTAAATCTGATTCTGCAATCCAGAAGGGGTTGCTCATTTCGACAGCACCTTCGGCTGCGGCAGTTGCCGCCAGACAAGAAATCAACATGAGGGAAACCAAGCCACAAGCCGTGCGCGCACCGTCCGCCATCGAGCCGCCGACAGTTCTCCCAATTATCACCCTTCTCGACATGATGGCCAGCCGCGACCCTTAACGACGGGTTGGCGCTCGGAGGTGTCATGGAGACCTTTGAGGTGAAGCGGGGATTGCCCAAGAAATTGGCATCCGAGGGGGGACTTGCAGGTTTAGCCAGCAAGCATTTCGACAGTGTAGATGGCCAAGGTGATGCCTTTTCTGGCAGTCATGGAATCATGACCAGTATCACTGGAGAATACAACTCCCTGGGAAAATTGGTTGTGGATGTCAGTCAAGAGCGCCCAGATTTCGATGATCCTGATGCGATGTCCGTCGCCATGGACAGTCGGCGCCGTTGGTCGGCTTTTCTGGACGAAGCGACGGGTTACACATCCAAGCAGCGCGGCGACAAGGCAAAGGAATTCGCCAAGAAGGCTGCAAAAGCCAAATCCGGAATCAGTCAGGCTCAAAATTTCATGAAGCTGTCCACAAACCTCTCTGATGATGTCCGTGCTCAGGCCGATGAATTCATCACCACGATTCAAGGACTTCTTGAAGCCGGAGACAACACCAAAGCCGCGAGCACAGCAAAGAAACTTGGAGCCATATTGGAGCCCTAATAACACATTCTATAGGC
>CAXEUI010000102.1:0-4948 GCA_963999335.1 uncultured Candidatus Poseidoniales archaeon | reverse complement strand
AACCCGGGTTTCCTTTGAAGTCGGGATTCACAAGTTGGGTGGACAGGCACTGACACTGCTCAAAGGCGATATCCAGTTGGGCAAGTCGGAATCGATTGCAGATACAGCCGCTGTCCTCTCAAGATTTCTTGATGGAATCACATACCGATGTTATGGACATGACAAGGTCAAGACACTTTCAGAGAACTCTACGGTTCCAGTCATCAACGCACTTTCCGACAAACATCATCCTTGCCAAGCGGCGGCCGATCTGATGACAATCATGGAGCGAAACCCAACTTTGGAAGGGGAGCGAGTGGCATGGGTTGGGGACGGCAACAATGTCCTCCACGATTTGATGCTGGCTTGCGCCATCCTGGGTGTAGACTGCATCTGGGCCGTCCCTGCTGGGCATGGGCCCGCTGACGATGTTGTCAAACGTGCCTCTGAAATAGCGAAACGCACTGGGGCTGAGATCATTGAAACGAACGATCCTGAGGAAGCGTGTAAGGATGCCACCATCATTTACACCGATGTATTCCTCAGCATGGGTGAAGAACACCTCTCCGACAAGTTGGCTGCCTTTGATGGATTCCAAGTCAACGAAGAACTAGTCTCACATGCGAACGATGACTACGGATTCATGCATTGTTTACCTGCCCATCGTGGCGAAGAAGTGACTGCCGGCGTCATCGATAGTTCAAACAGCATCGTTTTCGATCAAGCAGAAAACAGAATGTGGGCTCAGATGGCGATTCTGACATACCTGTGTAATCCGGCAGCCTTCCATGCATACGATGAGTTGTATTAGACTGGAATCAATACGCTGGCCAAGAAACCCGCCAGTCCCAGTAACATTGCGAGACGAAGGGCCCTCTGAGCCGCATAATCCTCCCCTCTATAGAATCGAGGTTTGACTGAAACCAACACGAAGATGGCGGGTGTCTGCGTAATCAATAGCCCCATTGGGAGCAACCCTCTTGCATAGGGTGCGACCAATGGAATCAGAGAGGCCAAAACCAGTAATTGTGCCATTGCTCGTGCTCGTTGAGGTCCGACTTTCATGGGCAACGTCTCTCGATCAGCGTCGCCGACCTCATCTTCGATATCCTTGACAATCTCTCTTGCTGCATTGACGAGCATTGCAACCGATGCCACAATCCACACGAGTGGAGTCAATACACCATTGACTGCTGCAGCGCCGAATACGATGACAATGCCCACAAGCAATGAAATCGCTATGTTTCCAGAAAGTCCCTTGTGCTTCAGCATGAAAGAGGCTGGGACAACCATTTCGTAGTGAAACATCAACAAAAATGCGACGAACCAGATTCCGATGCTGGGTAGCCAGGAAACCAAGTGTTCAGAATACAGAGCTGCAACCGTCATCGCGGCAAGCAACGAAATGATTGACACTAGAAATGTAGCACGACCCACGGCCTTGGCCTGAATGAGTGTCAAAGCACCTCTTGGAATCGGTCGTCCGGGATGATTCAGCGCATCTGTTTCATGATCTTGAACATCATTGAAGGCGTTCCATGCCGCCATGAATGCAGCAACGCAGATGGCATGCAATGAGATGAGAACCAGTTCAATTTGAGTGAACGAAGTTTTGACCATTAGGGCTCCAACTACAACTGTAGAGGCTCCAACGACGACGTTTCCGCCTCGGATCAGTTGCCAAACGGGGTTCCCCATCACGCGCTCGCCTGTGTAGACATTACTTGATGCCTACGCTGTGGCCTTTGACGGCCCTGCATCGCCATGACCCCGTCCTGAGAGGGACCACAAGCAAACACTGTATCGAGCGCCTCTGAAGAAATCACGAACACTGCCGACCTTCTCAAATCGAATGTCCTTGGCCAGTATGTTTCCGACTTGATTCATCGTCGCCCCCCAACTGAATCGCTCATTGAGGTGATCAAAGACCTCAACCGTATTTGCACGCCCACGCTCACCGAGGAATTTGTGCACTTCTTCGCGCAGTCTCTTGGTTCGACTCAAGCCATCGCCTCCAGGCTTCCGCGATGTACATGTGTCCACAGGTTGGGCTGGACCAATGGTCGCCAATTTCCATTCTCTTGGTCACCACTGGCGTGAACCAAGGCACCATCTTTCGGGCTTCCAGGTCTGCGTGTAGGCACAAGTGTGCCAAACGAGACCATCTCATTCTGTTGCAACTTTTCGGTTTGCATGGAAGCGTCTAATGTGGGACTGCCTATGAATAAAAGGAGGTGGCTGAAACTGAATATGAAAGTGCAGATGTCACCCAGTCAACCGTTTTTCATATTCACTGTATTGTGAAACTGAACACCCCAGCGTCGAGTCGTGGCGTTCCGTTGATATACGGGCTATCAATCGCCCGCCATACGCTCGTATGGTGTAGCGGCCCATCATGGTGGACTCTCAATCCATCGACCCGGATTCGAATTCCGGTACGAGCATCTCAATTGATTATTGGTTTTCAAGTGGCAATTTTGATGTGTAATGCATCGCTCGCGAGTCCATGGACGGCTGGCGGACCTTCGATATCGCGAATCCTACAGAGGAACATGCGATGATTCGCGAGATGCTCAGAGACTTCGTCCGCGAAGAGGTTGAGCCACAAGCGCTGGAACATGATCGTGATGAGAAATTCAATCTCGCTCTATTCCGAAAACTCGGTGAATATGGGCTACTTGGCATCACGATTTCCGAGGAGTATGGGGGTGCTGGAATGGATGTGACGGCTGCAGCCATCGTCAACGAAGAGTTGTCGTACTCCGACCCGGGATTCTGTCTTGCTTATCTCGCGCACGCGCAACTGACTGTCAACAACCTTGCAACCAACGGTTCAGACGAACAGAAGCAGCGCTACCTGCCAGGACTATGCTCTGGCGAACACATTGGATGCATGGCGATGTCTGAACCCGATTACGGGACTGATGTTTTGGGCATGACGACGACAGCGACTCTACAGGGTGATGGCAATTGGTGTATCAATGGACGAAAGATGTGGATCACCAACGGCGTCATCGATGAAAATGGGACGCCTGCAGACATCGTTTGGCTGTATGCGCGAACAGGTACAGACGACCGTGGACGCCCCGAGATATCCACCTTCATCATCGAAAATGGGATGGCCGGTTACAAGGCCGGACAGAAGATCATGGATAAACTCGGTATGCGAGCTTCGAACACTGCTGAACTGGTGTTTGAGGATTGCATCGTCCCACCCGAGAATCTGGTCGGCAAGCCGGGTAATTCGATTCACCACATGATGCGCAACCTCGAGATTGAGCGCATCTCTCTGGCTGCTCAGGCGGTAGGCATCTCTCGAAGATGCCTTGCCGACATGACGCGCTACGCAGGTGAACGCGAAGCCTTCGGTCAACCGATTCGGGAATTTGGACAGATGCAGCGCCATATCGGTGAATCCTGGGCTGAATATCGAGCCATGCGGGCCTACCTCTACGAGACCTGCCGAGTCACTGACCTTGAGTCGGGGGGACAACGCCTCGATTCAGATGGCGTCAAGTTGTTCGCAACCACTGCGGCCAAGAACATCGCCGATCGCGCCATACAGGTGATGGGTGGTTACGGCTATGTCGGGGAGTACGTGGTCGAACGCCTTTGGAGAGATGCAAAATTGCTTGAGATTGGTGGCGGAACCCTCGAGAGCCATCAGAAGAATATCACACGTGATTTGGCCAAAAATTCTGATCCAATCGAAGAATAGTGATGGCGTCTGAAGTTTGGTAGTCCCGGGAGGATTCGAACCTCCGTCCCCTGGACCAAAACCAGAGATGATGGACCGCTACACAACGGGACTCTAAACACCCGGGGGGGCCTTTGATTATTGAACGGTACGACTGCGCAGGGACGCGAAAGGTCAAGCGCCAATGGCCGTCGTCGCGGCGCTATGCGCCGCGGAACCCTCGCGATAGGATTGGTCATTCTGTTCATTTTGAGCAGTTTATCCCCCTTGTTGGGGGCAGCGCAGTCGGTTGAGAGCACGCAGCAAGACCCCCTCCACCCACAATCTGAGATTCATTTTCCCACGACCACCGCATTTTCACCCTCCCTCGAATTCTGGACACAGCAGGAGATTGCCAAACCGATGGTACTGACTCGGGATTTACAGGCCCTCCATCAATGGCAGATTGACCATGAATTATTGCCTGAACAAGCCTCTGGAGACCTCAAACGAGTGACCCCCTCCAGTGGCATCGTTGAGCATCGACGCGTGACGATGCCCGGTATCCTCGTGGCAAAATTGGCCGGTGTCGAAGGTGTATTCGCCGTATATGATGACAGCACTGGGCCTGAACCAGTTGGCGCACTGCCAGGCGAGCCAAACTCAGTCAAGACCGGCCAGATTCACGGTGCTACGGATGCTTGGGAGCGAGGGTACAATGGCACAGGCGTTCGTGTTGCCGTTGCAGATTCGGGCATCGATTTCGCACATCCCGATCTCAATGGGACACAAGCCATCCTCGACGACCCCAATTCCCCCTACGATGGATGGGGGATTATGCACGACCCCATTTCTCTGGTCCTGTGGCAGCGTGATGGGCTGGCCTATCCAAGTTCAGGAAACTCTTGGTGGGTCGAGACGACGAATGTCGATGCTGATGCCGATAATGATTCATTTCTCGATAATCAGGGTTGGAACATCTCTGGAATCACTCCCTCTATATCGGGGACCTATCATTTCGGATTGCATTCTGACTCCAAGTTGATTCAACGTGCCGGTGGCGATGTCAACATTCTCGTCGTCGATACAGTGACCTCTGGTGTATACGATACCGTATTCATCGACATTGATCGGGATGGCGTTTTTGGCGACGAGAGCCCAGTCAATCAGCAAAGTCCCACCTACGGTCGAGATACGAATGACGATGGTCTGTGGGACCAAAGCGCGGGACTGCTCTGGTGGATTTCCGATGGGATCAATGGTGTGCCCTATGGGGATGTCTACGCTGCGAGA
>CAXEUI010000101.1:0-4948 GCA_963999335.1 uncultured Candidatus Poseidoniales archaeon | reverse complement strand
ACGCGGAACTTGAGTTTGACGTGCATCTTGCTGAAGTCGCCATCGACTTCTTGCTGTGTGATTTCATACATGCGACCAATCAGGAGTTCGTCTTCTTCGCCTAGAGTTTCACCGATGACCTTGAAATGCCAAGGATGACGGGGGGCCCGGATTGTGTACCATCGTTTTGCCTTCCATTTGTCTTTCTGCTTTCGAGCTGCCGCTCGTGATGATGCACCCTTGCTGGCCATGACGTTCATCTCCTGATTATCGCGGGGGCTACCCCACTAGCGAGCCGCCGACCTGCCCCGAGTATTTGAACGCCATGCTTGGACCCCGTAGGGGTCATAGGCTGGATTCACTACCGGAGGGGTGTGTCTGTGCACAATGTCACATGGTATGCCTCTTCCAGTGGTGTCGCCTCTACAGAGGTCATTGCAGCCGCTCTGACCTGGTTGACTGGCGGAGAGGCGGAAATAACTCGTGAGAAAGTCAAATCCTATCATGGGGCCCGAATGACAATGTTGCGCGCACAGATTCATCGGAAAAAGGCAGCCAGAGAAAGCATCGCCCATCTGGGAGTACAATTGTTGAGTCGATTGGCGCAATCAGATGATTTAATCGCACGGATCGATGAAGAGAATGTACTCCATATACGTTTGAGTATTTCTTCACTAGTACGCGGTTCTATAGAATTATCAGAGGGCTCGGAAGAACAGGTTAAAGGACGAATCAAACTTGAGGTGTATCCAGGCCAAGATCCATTGGGAAATGCACGTGAAATGCTACAGATTTCGGCTGACAGGGCAAAGGAAATGGGATTGCCCAGCCCCATTGAATGATTCGAAACGAATCGATTCCGTGCGGTTCGATTCCAAGGATTCATATTGGTATGGCCATCCACTCGCGAGCATGACCCATGTCGTTACATCAGCCTGCGTCGACCACAAGTACCAAGATTGTGTAGCAGTTTGTCCTGTTGAGGCTTTCAAGGAAATGGCGACTTATTTGGTCATCGACCCCGATGAATGCATCGATTGTGGTGCGTGTATTCCAGAATGTCCAGTTGAAGCCATATACGCAGACACCGACGTGCCCGCTGATGAAGAGGAATGGACTGAACGGAATGAAACAGAATCCGTAGATGCCCCGCTCGCTGAGGGTGATTCTCCCATTCTGGCAGACGACTAGTCGTCTGACGAAGGTTCTAATGTGCGTTATCGGTCGAAGGACCGATTCGTATGTCCATCGACCTGACCCATATGCGCAAGGGCACTGAGTTGCTGAAGCGAGGCTTCGCAAAAATGCAGGAAGGGGGCGTCATCATGGATGTCGTCACACCTGAACAGGCACACATCGCTGAGGATGCGGGTGCGACCAGTGTGATGGCCTTAGAGCGAGTTCCAGCCGATATTCGCGCAGATGGTGGCGTTGCGAGGATGAGTCACCCCGACCTCATCAATGGCATTATCGAAACGACGACGATTCCGGTCATGGCAAAGGCACGCATTGGTCATGACGAGGAGGCGCGCGTACTGGAAGCGCTTGGTGTGGATATGGTCGATGAATCAGAAGTGTTGACTCCAGCAGATCCGTTCTATCATATCGCAAAGAATGATTTCACGATTCCATTCGTTTGCGGCTGTACCAACCTCGGCGAGGCCGCCCGCCGTATTGTAGAAGGGGCCGCAATGATACGAACCAAGGGTGAAGCAGGGACAGGGAATGTGGTCGCAGCCGTACAACATTCGCGGCTCGTCTCCGCAGAGATTGACCTCATTCAGCGATCGACATCGCAAGAATTTGAGACGATTGCATCAACCATCAGCAATGGTTTCCGCCGATTGGAATCGGCATCCGAGCACGTGTTGAATCTGGTGAACACCCCGTTCGGCTCTCTCAATGATGTTCACGCCAGTGTGCTAGAGGTCCTGGGCGAAGTTCGAGAAATTGGACGGCTTCCAGTCGTCACATTCTCTGCAGGAGGTATCGCCCCCCCCGCCGATGCTGCTCTACTCATGCGTCATGGGATGGACGGTGTCTTTGTCGGTTCGGGGATCTTCAAGTCCGAAAATCCAGTGACCACAGCTGAGGCCATTGTCATGGCTACACATCACTTTGAGGATGCTGGGAAAATCGCGGAGGCCAGCGCGATGATGGCTGGCCGGGCCATGGATGGATTGGAAATCGAAACTCTGGATGTTCGAATGGACCAGCGTGGTTGGTGATTATTCGAGAGGATTGGAGACACCTTCTTCTCCAAGCACCCATTTGAGACATTTGACAACGCCCTGGAGTGCCTTGTAATTGCGGGCTGCCTCTTTCATCCCCTCTCTGTCACCATCCTCACGGCATGTTTCAAACCAATCCTGCCATTCATAGACACGCTCTTCGGCAATGACAAGCATCCGCTCTATTTCTTCCCACGAACGGTCATACGACCGATACGGGCCCGAAGATTGCGGCATGACTGAGGGGTGGGATTGGGCCTATTTGAGGATACGCCCGAACTGCAGAAACTCAAATCATTCTTCAGGGGTTTTGGTACGGCCTCGATTTCCACGTGCTGCACCACCTCGGCGCAGGTTGGCTTTTCGAGTTGAACGCCCATCTGTACGTGTATTTGCGTTGGTGCCGGTTTCACTTCCCCCAAAACTTACCGCGGAGCCTGCGAGAAGAGATTCGGTCAATGTCCCAGCAAGTTTCTCATCTTGGTCGGGCGTTGTGAGGGCCTTGCGAACCGCCTCGTTATGATCATCAATCCAAGATTGAGCCTCAAGTCGTTCTTGCTTGAGTTTGTCCCTGATTTGGTTGACCTGTTCAAGCATCTCAACGACTTGGGCATGTACTTCGTCGGCCTGTTTGCGACACTCAAGGAAGGATTCATGCAATCGATCGCCTTCAGCTTTCTTGAAATCGCGCTCTTCAAAACGCGGCTTGATGGTTTCCCACAATTCGTCGGCCTCTTTGTGGAATTCGACCATGGCGGCATGCTCAGCGTCTGCCTCAATCTTCAATTCCTGTATGCTTCCCTCGATATTGTCAAGGTCAATCTTGATGCGCATGGACTCTTCGACCAAAGGTTCCAGTTCTTTCTTACGAACGCCATGTTTCTTGATGAGTTTCAAGATATTATTCTCCTTTTCTAACGACATCCCGGTGATCTCAAGCGTTCTTTCCAATTTGTCAATCTGAGAATGGACCTCGCTCAATTCAAGAATGGGGGATTTCTTTCCTTTTTCGCCCCGTGAATTCTTGGATTGACCGATCAGTTCACGAATCTGTTGCTGAATGGCGTCACGCTTGGCCTGATGGGCTTTGGCCTTATTTCGAATCTCTTTGTTCTCCGACAGAAGTTGGTTAATCTCTTCGCGCAGTTTCTTGTATTCCTTCTGAATGGCATTTCGGGAATCAGCATTGCGCTTACCCGCTTCATTGTGCTGCTGGCGAATGTCTCGAAGGCGGCGGAGTTTGGCCTCCATGGACCTCAGTTGGTCACGAAGATCGGCATCGTTGCCGTCGGCATCGTTCGCATCCGTCATGGTCTCGCCGACCCCCCGTCCCCATTTGAAGCGACCGCTGGGCCCTAAAGGGGCCCAAATCACAGTGCGGCCAATGAAGCAACCCACGGTACGATACGATAGAGAATCGCAAAGATACCGGCACCAATCGCGGCCATCCCACCACTTCTGCGGATTCGATCTTGAAGTTTTGGCCGGACCTGAACGGCGAGAACTTTGCCACCGAGTAGATTTCCATCCGTATCTTCCAGCCTTACTGAGACGGTTGACTCACCATCGTGCTGAGGGAGAAGGGTCTGCCAAATCATCTCTCCATGAGCCATCATCTTGGCCAATATGTCGTGAACATCATCTGACGTATTGGAACGTGTGGGCAAATGGGCGTCGATTCCCGTCAGTGCGGAACTGGATTCCAGCGTCAGGGTGAATGAACTCTCGTGAGGCTGGAAATCAGGAGTCTGAATCTTGATAACAATGGTTCGGCTTTCGTCACCACTGTTGTGCAGATAGGCGAATAGATGACCGGCACCACTGACAACGTTTTGCATATCGACATCGAAATGAAGGGTGTCAGAGCGCAATGATGCAAGATCATCGGACAAATCATGCTGCAGGCGTGAAAGAAGACGGAAGAAGGGGGCACACTTTTCCCTGATATGTAGGAACAGGTTGGTCCATGTCTCTTCATCGAACCAGTCATTGTCAAACAGTTCTGGAACTCGGTCGAGGCGAAAGTAATATTCCATCGATTGGCGAACTTGACGATTGGTCAGTTCACCCAAGGCTTCCAAGTATCGCATGTGCAAGAGATGTTCGATGGCTGAATGGATGTCTTTTCCTGGTTGCAAACCATCGCGAAGGGATTGGATATGTGAATCAAATCGGGCACGAAGAACAGGGTCCATCCAAGTGGTGAGGATTTCAGTGAAAACACGATCGGGGCAGGAGGGGTGTAGGGGTGGTTCGTATGCCTCCAACAATCCCCAGCGTTCCACGGTATTGTGTTGTGAGCCACTGCGGAGAAGGTCAAAACCAATTGCAGCAAAAGTGCCGCCAATGGCCAACCCGACCAATACACCGCCCCCATCTGTGAGCCCCCCCTCTAAAGTTGCAGCCAATTGAGCAAGGGCCGAGAAAGTGACGATGGTGAGAACACCGGAAACCCGAGTGACGGCCATTCTTGTCACATCATTGATGGCTTCGTATCCGTGCAGACTCTCAAAGGGTCGACCGCGGAGCATGAATGACTTCCCTTCAGAGAGGAAAACCTTGCGCGAAGTGTTGTGTAGTGCCCGAACCACCATCAGAGAGACCATCCACGCAAAGAGAATGATGGTGGCAAGAAGTCCAGAGACGATGCTCAGAGTGGCGTCTGGGAATCCAGATTCCACACTCGAGATCCACCAATCAGGAGACCCCTCTGCGTAGCGTCGACCGACCAACTGCAG
>CAXEUI010000100.1:0-4968 GCA_963999335.1 uncultured Candidatus Poseidoniales archaeon | reverse complement strand
CGTCCAGCCAGCATATTGAGGCAAGCACCCCCACCTGTGCTGTTGTGATCGACCAGATCGGCGACCTTTCGATTGTTCACCAAGGCACTGGTATGACCACCACCGATGATGACGAAGCCATTCGACTCACAGCATTGATTGAGAATCTCAATGGTGCCGAATGCAAATTCATCCTCCTCAAACAAACCTGCGGGACCATTCCAGAGAACACAACCTGCGTCCACGATATGTTCTCGAATCTTCATGCATGTGTACAGACCGATGTCAAAGAGGGGGCCGGGTGGTGGGAGTTCCTCGACGGATAAATCGACCCGGTTCCCCTCAACCTCGGCTGCGAGATCGACGGGCAAGAGCAGTCGTTCCCTGTGGTCAGAGAGCAGTGAGTTGGCCATCTCCCAAGTGGAATCGAACGCGGAGCCGAGTTCTTTTCGCAGGAAGGCCTCGTTCCCTTCACCGATATCGTGCCCTGCTGCCCACAACATCAGATTGCCCATTGCGCCGACGAACGCGATGGTATCCACACCTCGTTGACAGAGATTGTGGGCGATTTCCACTGTGTCATCGCACTTGACACCGCCCAGAATCGCCGTGTAGGGTTTGGGAGGAGATTCCGTGGCCATTTTCAGCGCCATGATCTCCTTGGCCATCAATTCACCCGCAAAACTGGGCAATGCTCGACCAAATCCGGACAGAGAAGGGCTGTTTCGATGAGAGGCCGCAAATGCATCGCAGACAAACGCATCGACAAGGGGCGCAAGATTCTGAACAATCTCAGATTCATGTAATTCATCAAAATCTGCATGCTTCATGCCCATCTCATCTTCGTGTCCGCGAACATTGTTCAGAAACAGCATGTCACCCGAGTTCATGTTGCGAATCGCATCTTGAGCGATGTCACCACAGACATCGGGAACGAAAGTGATTGGGCGACCAAGTATGCGACTCAACAAATCGGAGTGAGCATACGTGTTGGTGAAGTCGATTCGCCCGGGTCTACTCTGATGTGCAAGGATAATCACGCGTGAGTTGGCCAAGCGCTTCAGGGTCGGCAAAACACCCCTCATGCGTGAGTCGTCGAGGAAGTTCTTGGTCGCAGGATCAAGGGGGCAGTTGACGTCTACGCGTAAGAGTACGCGTTTCCCCGCAAGGCCGGCATCGGCCAGGGTCAGTACGGACCCCATTGGACTCGCCGACCCGAGGGACGGTTATGACCCATTCGCCGACAGAAGACATTAGTTCGGGCACCACTTCGAGGGTTTATGGCGTGGTCGACGGATGCTCTGTCGGGACCGGATGGCGAAGACTGGAGAGTGCCAACTTCTGAACTTCAAATACGCCAATCTCGATTCATCAAGGCTCTTGAAGGAGGCAGCGCTTGGGTCAACGATCCAGTAGACATGTACTGGTTGGTCGGCAATCGTCAAGCCGGTGGTGTGCATTTCTCGACCGATGGAAGGGTCACGCAGTACGTCAGAAACTCTCTGAAGAGAGCGCTGTTTGAATCGGGGGGCGATGATGCTCCACACGACATTTTGAGCCATCCGAGAATGTCTTCCTTGAGTGAATCTGTTTCGGATTCACCGGCACTGCAACTCGGACGAATGCCAGCCACAGATGCGGCATTCCTTCAATCCAAGTTGGGTGACGGAGGTGATTGTACCCAGATGCTCTGGACGCTACGAGAAATCAAATCCGACTGGGAGATCGAGCGGATGCGAGAATCCGGTGATGTTCAGCGGGGGATGTTCGAGGCCATCGACGAGATTGGTTGCGAGGGTGTCACCGAACTCGACTTGGCCGGAGCGGCTGATGAGGTCAGTCGCGCATCTGGATTTGGCGGCTTTGTTCGAATGCGAAAATGGCCGATGGATTGCGATCGTGTGGTGGTCGCAAGTGGGCGCGCCGGTGGCGTCCCTACATTCTTCGATTCAGCTGTGGGAGGCACCGGTGCGCACCCGTTGGCTGCCTTGGGAGCAGGCTTCACGCGTGTGAAGGCGGGCGACCCTGTATTGGTGGACATCGTCCATGTGCATCGGGGATATGTGGCCGACATGACGCGAATGTTCAGTGTAGGGCCCCTGAGTAGTGAATGGGTCAGTCGCTTGGAGGACATGGCTGAAATTGCGATGGCCATCCGTTACAGCCTCGGACGCGGCGAGGATTGTGCAGCCGCTTGGGCCATTGGTGCGTCAAAGGCTGAGGAAATGGGACACGGTGACCACCTCATGGGAATGGAGCCGAATCAGGCGCGATTCCTCGGACACAGCATCGGCTTAGAATTGGATGAGACCCCCGTGGTCGCTGCCAGTTTCGACCGGCCGCTGCCGGTCGGTGGTACGATGGCAATCGAACCGAAGGTAATCCATCCAGACGGAGCAATTGGTGTCGAAGATTGCTGGGTGCGAACGGCAGACGGAATGTCTTGCTTATCCAGTGGTGAAGGTTTCCCACTCTGGACCCAATGGTGAGAAATCGAAGCGATGGTTGAAAACCCTCCATCGTTGGAGGGGGTGCATGGCGAAGCCGTGGGCGACCTCACACGTTGCGATGAAGAAGGCCTGTGAGAATGCAGATTCAGCAGGAAGTCGAATCGTTCTTGTGGACCATGTCGTCAACATTGATCCCTGGGTGTAGTCATGACTCGAGCACAGAAGGCCGCGAAGAAGGCGTTGGCTGAGATTCTCCGTGATTGGAAGGACCCGCATGGCGCGGGCTCAATCATGGATGAGCGGTGGCTCTGCGGACTCGATGTGAATGAGCAGGCGATGGTCGCACTTCAGATTCGACCGAGTCGGCCTCATTGCCCATGTTGTCTGGTCGATCTAGTCGATCTCAAGACCAAATTAGAAGGTCACAAGAAGATTGCCAGTGCACAGATTGAAGTGGTCGATGTCCCCGATGCTCATCGGTGGACTGAAGCCATAAACGTGTGATTCAGTGTTATTTTTCAAGGCGGAATCCTTGAATGGGAGCCCTCGACCGGCGAACCATGGCGACCATTACACTGCGCGTGTCGGGAGACCGCGCCAAGCACGGCGAGGAACTCGTCGTTTCGGACCTTTCCGCTGCGCTAGATGCAGCCGAGGGCCTCTGTTGGGTCGACATTCGAAATCCAGCCCAAGAAGAGCGGGATTGGTTGCTCTCTCGGGACTATCACGAAATGGCCGTGGAGGACTGCTTCAAGGAGCCGGTTCCAAAGGCCTACGTCTATGACACGCATCGATTCGTTGTCGTTCGTCCTCGTGACGCCGATCGAGAGATTGATACGGAGTTTCTGTGCGTCTTCGTCACCGAAGATTTACTGGTGACCGTACGCCATTCCGCCATGCCCGCAGTGAAGAACTTCGCCCGTCGATTCGGTTCTCGAAAGATTCAGCGCCGAGTCGATTTGGGTGCGGAATACCTTCTGTACGAGATGCTGGACGCCATCGCGGACGATTGGTATCGCATTTTGGGTGGCTACTCCGAACGAATCGACGAGTTGGAAGACCGAGTATTCGACCCCAATGTCAGGCACCCTGATCTTCTACAAGAGTTGCACGAACTCAAGCAGGACTTGCGTGAGATTTCCAAGTCGGTGACACCATTGCACGATGTGGTCAGTCGAATGATGCGACCTGATCAGGACTACATCACTGAATCGTGCATGATGTACTGGCAAGACATCTTCGATGTACTGGACAAACTCAAGAATGACGTTGAGAGTTACAACGCCGGTGCGGCCAGCACACGCGATACGTATCTGTCTCAATCGACCATGCGTCTGGCTGAGACACAAGCGGAGGCGAACGACGTCATTCGAATCCTGACGATTCTCGCCACACTGATGTTCCCCATCACTGCAATCGCTTCGATCTTCGGAATGAACATCGAGGTCTTCGGAGCATCGACTGAGATGTTTGGGTTTACAGAAATCGTGGGCCTGATGGGAATGACGAGCGCACTGATTCTCGGCTTCTTCTATTATCGAGGATGGCTCTCAAGCTAATCTTCACGCTTGCGTGCTTTTCGGGCTTCAACCTCAGCCAGTTTCGCCAACAAGCGACTGCGCAGAAACCAGACGGCAATCGTGATGCCAACGACATTGACGACAATCGCAATCATCAGACCTTGTTCCATTCTTTTCACCTCAAAGTGGTGGAATCAAGTCGATCTCAACAGGTCCTTCCGGGATGCCAATGCAGGTCAGAATCGCGCCATCCTCAATCAGATCCTCATCGATTCCTGGAGGCAGCGGTTCGGGCAGGTCCACGATACCAGATTTCAAACGACACATGCAGGTTCCACAGTTCCCTGACGTGCAGTTTCGTGGAATTTCGATGCCAATCGCTTCGGCCAACTCCAGCAGGGGGGTCTCGGGTTCAGTTTCGGTCACACCGAGCAAGAGGTCGCCACGATAGAAACGGACCGTCGCCATGATGCTCCCACCGATTGCTTCAATTTAATTCATCAGTCTCAATTTGTTTGATTTCTTCTCGAAGCCAATATTGTCCGAGGACGAATCCCAAGGTGAAGGCCGTGACATGGCCCATGCTGACATACATCCCTGCACCGTGGTAGATGTAGGCGTTCCAGAATTCAAATCCTGTATAGAACAAGGCGCCGGCAATCGGGCGTTTGATCTGCGAAAAGAGGACACCGACGACACCAAACAGACCGACGGAGCCACCCATGTAATTGCGGTTGTAGATTCCATGAGCATACCAATCATCGGTCGGATTGAGATAATCTCCAGTGTAGAGATACAGGGTCATGATTAGCGCAGCTAGAATCTGCACACTGAACAGTGCAATCATCGCCCTCTTTGTTCCGATTCTGACTTCGGCACTCTGCAAGAAGAAGACAACCACAACCGTCACCAGCAGAATGTGATCCGTACTGTTGTGAAACCAGATTGATGTGAACAATGTAACCACATAGATGTGGGGGGCTTCCACAAGATTGTAGGGCCACAGGGCAAAATCACAG
>CAXEUI010000099.1:0-4976 GCA_963999335.1 uncultured Candidatus Poseidoniales archaeon | reverse complement strand
TTCCCCCGGAACATGAAGGGTGTCACCGGTGAGATGCTGTGGCGCAGCGTCAACATGGTCGAGCCCAGTTTGATTCGAGTTGAGGCCGACGAAGCCACCTACAACCTCCACGTCATGATTCGCTATGAGATTGAGAAGCGTTTGATCAACGGGGACCTCGATGTCGATGATCTACCGGATGCTTGGGATGATATGTACGAACAATTCCTCGGCATCCGTTCACCCACTCGGTCGGAGGGCGTTCTCCAGGACGTCCATTGGTCGATGGGTGCCATGGGATATTTCCCCACTTACACACTTGGGAATCTGTACAGTGCCCAACTCTTGGCTGCAGCCCGTGCGGACCTCGAAGGTGAAGAGAGCCTTGAGGACATGTGGCACCGCGGTGAGTTTGAACCCCTTCTCCAGTGGATGCGTGACAAGGTTCACGCGCGCGGAAGCATCCTCTCACCGGCCGAATTGGTCGAGGAGGCCACCGGTCAACCACCCACTCCTCAGCCATTCATCGATTATCTACGAGCCAAGATTGAACGCTTGTATGGGGTCAATGCTTGAAGCAGAAGTCCCAAAAGCAACCAAGGTTCATGAGAATACATGGAGGAGGCGCCGCTGCGCAATCTACGCGAACTGGCGTGGTTCGAGCGCAATCTGGATGCTGGCGTGAGCACCCTTCATTTGGATGATGAGCGCCTCATTGCAGGTGACTGGGATGGCGGCATCCACTGTTGGAACTTAGAAGGCGAACCTCTGTGGCATGCCCAAACAAGCAATCGGGTCAGCAATGTTGCTCTGGGTGGTGACTTTCTTTTCGCAGTATGTGGCCATGATTTGGTCTGCTTGAATCTTGAATCGGGAGAAATTCGTTGGGAAGTGGAACTGGAGGGCAGCAGTGATCTTGTCGCTTGCACTCCTGATGGTTCGACCATTCTCGCAACCTCCTCAATCTTTGATCTCGAGATGAACGACTTCCTTGAAGCGACATTCTGGCGCTTCAACAAAGAAGGCGAATTGCTCCGTCAGGATTCCATCGATGAGAGGCCATGGGCCATCGAGATGCGGGATGACGGTGTTGCCTTCCTCCCACTCGGTCGCCCAAGATGTGGAATGATTCGCTCTGAAGCGGATGGCCTTCATCACAGACCATTGCCCACCAGTTCTCCAGCAACATGCGGCTCCTCGGGCCAATCTCATACAGTCATCGGACATGCAGATGGCACCCTCACAGCCATCGATGATGGCATGGTCATGGACGATGACACCTATACGAATCAACCCGGGCCAATCGAATCCATTTCGGCTACAGAGCCTGGCTTTCTTGTGGCCACATCCACTGAATCAGGCGTTGCAGGTGCAGGATTTGGAGGTGCCGAAGGCATCGCAAGAGCTTACGATCGGAACGGAACCTTGCTATGGCAGATTGAAACACCTCTCGGCCGCAATACTGAGCACGTCACCTATGGACCCATCATCGAGAATCAAATCAGTGCGTGGATTTTGTCCTGGGATGAACAATTCTCCATTGTAGAGGTTCGAACCATTCCGAATGGTGATCCAATCATGCGAGTTGAAATGAAATCCAGAGCAAATGCTGTCGTTGGCAACCCTCAATATTTGGCCCTTGGATTTGATGATGGATCCGTGTTTTTATTGCAAGGAGATCTATTGACAAAACGATTGACTTCTGAAGGTGATTCAGATGCGGATGAACACCGCTCAATATTGGCTGAAAAACTACGTCGACTTCGCACCTGAAAACAAACATTTTTATCAGAGAACTTCCAGTGGAAATAGGGGTTCAGTCAACGCTTTTCACATGGAAAAGCACCATATTTTTGCAAAGGTTTATGACCCTCCTCGTGCCACGCAAACTTTGCCGCTCCCGAGGAGTGGTGTCGGGGCGCTCAGCGTCACCGGCAGGCCCCAGCCCACAAGGGACCCGATTCGGGAACGGTGGTGGGCCATCAAATCCGGGTAAAATCGGACGAGATGGGGCGTGCCCCAGACTGCAAAGTCAGGTAGGCAGGCCCACAGGAGAAAGAAGCTGCACACTTCGGTGTGTAGTGGGACGCTTCTGTGAACGTGTATCAGAGCTGAGCTTGAAATACACACTGACACCCAGTGTCAGATCACAGGAGAAGCCTGCTCGCAAGAGCGGGGATCAATTCGGAAGGAACGATCAGCGTCGGCACCTTGGATGATCTCCTCCAAAGGGAAACACTGGAAGCCGCAAGGTGACCTCAGGGACCCAGAGGAAGAGTGACCCATAACAGTCGAACTGTGAAGAGCCGGCCGTACCAATCCCTTAACGCACATCCTGTGCTGGTAGTTTGGGAAGGCAGCAATGCTGGAACAGGCCACCGGGGACGGTGTAGACTGCAGTTGAACCGGCCCGGGAAAGGGAAAGGCAGCAATGCTGGAACCGGACCGAAGGGGGACAGGGGTGGCAGCAATGTCACTTTCCTGCTCCTTGGTGGATCAAAGTCGCAAGACGGAGAGAAACCAGGAGGTGAGGTGTAATCCGAAAGGAGAGCACTTCTCTCAGGGACGCCGGAGCGGAGCAATCCAATCCGGGAACTGGTGAAGAGAAAACCGTCTTCGGACGGCGGACGACGCATCAGGAAGCGGGTCAGGTAACTGACTCGCGCGTCTTGAGGGAAGGCACGGTGCGTTCGCGCACCGTGTCAACCCGACCGAGGTTTGGAACAAAGTCGCAAGACGGAGGAAAGGATCACGGATGCGGAGGCTGGCTGGCGGGGAAAGATCTACTCGATTCGAACCCGCCAGCCAGCACTCCCAACTTCCTCTCTTGAGGACAGGGGTCTTCCTTCTTAATCGACTATTGATGCTTGTGTATGCGAAGCGCTTCCTCAAGCCGATTCGACGCCTCTTTCTCAAACGCCAAAAGTCCTAGGCTCGGGGCTCCGTCATTTCTTCTGGACGAACCCACTCATCGAACTGTTCATTGGTCAACAATCCAAGTTCTAAGGCAGATTCCCGCAATGTGATTCCTTTCTCGTGTGCATTCTTGGCGATCTTCGCCGCCTTGTCATATCCGATGTGGTTGTTCAATGCCGTCACCAACATCAAGGAATTCTCCAGATGTGATTGAATCACACCTTCATTGGCTTCAATTCCAACCACACACCTGTCGGTGAATGCTCTGCATGTGTCGGCCAGGATTCGTAGGCTGTGGAGAAGATTGTGAATCATCATCGGCTTGTACACATTGAGCTCAAAGTTACCTTGACTGCCTCCGACGGTGATTGCTGTATGATTGCCCATGACCTGGCAGCAGACCATGGTCATCGCTTCGGCTTGGGTCGGATTGACCTTGCCAGGCATGATGCTTGAACCCGGCTCGTTCGCTGGAAGCGACAATTCGCCAAGGCCACATCGAGGGCCTGAACCCAACCATCGAATATCGTTGGCGATTTTCATCAGACTCACGGCGAGAGAATTGAGCGTGCCACTGGCTGCAACCACGGCATCATGCGCTGCGAGTTGAGCGAACTTGTTGTCCGCTGAGACGAATGGCAATCCGGTTCTTTCAGCGATATGTCCAGCAACGGCCTCAGCGAAATCGGGATGCGTGTTCAATCCTGTTCCAACAGCAGTGCCCCCCAATGCCAATTCAAACAAATCCTCTAGAGCGAAATCGATTCTGCGCAGATTGCCATCCAGCATGGCCACATATCCACTGAATTCTTGTCCTAGGGTCAGTGGAACCGCATCCATCAGGTGTGTGCGACCAATCTTGACAACATCCTCGAAGTCACTCACTTTCTCTGCGAGTGCATTTCTCAGGTGTTGTACCTGGGGCCTCAACATGTGAACCATTCCTTCCGCGCCTGCAATGTGCATGGCTGTGGGAAACGTATCGTTGGAGGATTGGGCTTTGTTGACATGATCATTCGGATGGACCGGGTTTTTCGAGCCGAGGACTCCTCCAGCCATCTCAATGGCTCGATTGGCGATGACCTCGTTGGTGTTCATGTTCGATTGTGTGCCAGATCCGGTCTGCCAGATTCGCAGTGGGAAGTGCCCATCGAGAGAACCGTCGATGACCTCTTCGGAAGCCGCGATGATCAGGTCGGCGACCTCTGCATCCAGTGCTCCCAGTTGCTTGTTCGTTCTCGCCGCCGCTTGTTTGAGGATTCCGAAACCACGGATGATACCCCGCGGCATCGTGTCTTCTCCGATATCGAAATTGATGAGCGAACGAGCGGTCTGACAGCCATAGTATCGATCTGCTGGGACTTCAAGAGAACCCATCGTATCCTTCTCGACACGAACTTCACCAGATTCCGCATCCGCGAACCTCTTTTCGATGGGTACCTCTGGGACCTCCTTTCGTTGTCCATCTAGAGATTCCTGAATCATCTTTGCAATGGTTGCACTCCGACCATCGTTTCGGCCCTTGCCTACTCTTTGATCCAGACGTGCGGCCAATTTCTCAGGTAGACTGATGCTCATGATGCGCCGGTCGCCGGCTCGATGCTTCGCCATGAAAAGCCGTTTAGTCGACTCTTATTAAATATATTCAGCAAACAAGTGTCAACAACGGGAGACCGAAATCATCTGAACAGGTTGAACGGGACGATCTCCGTGTCCAGTCTGTACATTCTCGATTGCAGTCACTACATCCATTCCCGCGACGACCTTGCCGAAGACTGGATGCTTCGATGGCGTACGGGTGTCCCACCAATCGAGGGCGGTATTGTGGACCGTGTTGATGAAGAATTGCGAACCTCCGCTGTTGGGCCCGGCATTGGCCATGCTCAAGGTGCCGGGTTCGTTGGAGAATCTCGCATTCGGCAGATGCTCATCGGGAATCTTGTAACCCGGGTCACCCCTTCCACATTGTGAGCTGTTCGGATCTCTGCTATGTGGGCATCCGCCCTGAAGCATGAATCCCGAAATGATGCGATGAAAATGCAATCCATTGTAGTAGCCATTGTCAACCAATTCAAGAAAAT
>CAXEUI010000098.1:0-5029 GCA_963999335.1 uncultured Candidatus Poseidoniales archaeon | reverse complement strand
CGATTCTCTTGACATGAACCATCGAAATAGAGCGTGAGCCGTTCAGCGAGTGGAATCGACTCTTCCATGCCTATTCTCCGATGAGTGCTGCGTAACCTGCCGCATCCAACAACCCATCGACAGCACCAGCATCGGCGAGTTCTATTTTGGCAATCCAGGACCCATACGCATCCTCGTTGATGGCTTCGGGTGCATCTTGCAGATCATGATTCAGAGCAACGATGGTTCCTGCCAGTGGCGCATAGATATCTGATACGGATTTGACTGATTCCACACTTGCAATAGATCCATTCTCCTCGACGGAATCCCCTTCATCGGAAAGGAACTCGATCCAGACGATGTCGGTGAGAGCATCCTGTGCATGATCGGTGATTCCGACCACAGCCACCCCCCCCTCCATGCGGATCCATTCGTGCTCTGCGGTGTATCGCAAGCTCTCAGGAATGTCTGACACGTTCTCTCCTCATGGCGTTGGGTGCGAAATGGGCGCCTCAACCTTTCGTGTCCCCTTTCCGCCGTGTGTTTGATGCGGCGAGCACCTATCGGAGGGATGATGCAGACGCCCGCGCGCGCCGCTGAGCGCCTCTTTTTCGGTCTTGGATTCGCGTTGTTATTGGCCACAGCGTTTGCTTTGATCGATGGGCGATTGCCCCCAGACGACTGTCCAGAGCCCGATTTCTCTCAACTCGATGAGCCCTGCACGGCATCCTCACCCATCGGTTGGTTGGTTCCTGGTGGCGCCGCCATTGGCCTCGGGCTCGGTTTCGTGTATCGCAGAGCCAGATTGTCTGGCTCGTCTCCTCCGTTCAGTCAGTATTTCCCCAATGAATCCGAATCTGAGGTTTCCGAGCGGGTTTCTGAAGACCATTCGGACGCCCATGACACCGATCGTCTTTCAGGTGCTTGGGCTGACATGGAAACCAAGATGCTGGAATCCACTCATGGTGAAGAAGAGTGACCTAGTAGGTCTCTCGAATCAACTTGTGAATCTTGTAGGGCAACAGCGCACGGTTGACCGGAGTCACTTCGAGGATGCGCGCATCATCACGTCGACGGATGTCCTGCAGCAAGGGGTGCCGACTCTTCTTGTGTAGAGTCACAAGGGTGGGCTTGTCAATCTCCATCGCCTTGCGAACCACCTTGACGAAACCCTCACTCTCGACACTGAATTTGCCAATCTCATCGATAACAATCACTTCGTAATCATCCATTGCTTCCTGGATTGCAGGAACTGCGATTCTCTCTAGGGCATCGGGATCGATCCCATAACCAAGGACCCGTGTCCGTGAATCGATGCTCTTGTGCGCCATTACAGCCTCTTCACCCGTCTGAAAATTAATGCACTTGAAACCGACACGTTCACCATTCTCTGATACAGGTTCACAACGCATGCCGCCAAGCAACTTGGCCGCTGCGACATCATCCCCGCGTGCACGCATCTCTTCGCGCCGCTCATCGGCCAGCATGGAGACAACCTTGTCCATAACTGCGGATTTTCCACTGCGGGGCAACCCCGTCACGCCAATCTTTGGATGTATACCCATTTTCCAGTTTCACCACTCCGATTACAGGCAATCGGTAATGGTGGTGGCCCGCTTAATGAACTCTTGGGCGAAACAGCGATTTTTTTCCGTTAACCCGAAGAATGAGACCGGAAGTCGGAATTCAAGCGAATCTTGCAGAGAGGGTAGGCTCTGATTCAGGCAATGGCAGCATCTCCAATTCGTAATTGTTGACGTTGTTGTTCGCCGCCCATGCACGCGCCCATGCGTCCAATCGCTGATCGTTCAGCAGTTCGCACAGCCACAGGAGCCCAGACTTGAGGTCACCACGATTCTTGGCGATTCGATTGGCCACTTCCATCGGCAGTTCCAGATGATTGACCGAATTTCCGAGGACACAACCGGCGGGTAGAACCACCCAGCGCAGACGTCGAAGTTGCTGCGCGTTCACGATTGCCTGACAGGCCAATCGAGGATACTTCGGCGCTTTAATGGGTCCGCGCCATTGGGCTTGTTTGCGTTCGGCTGCCTCTTCTACGATTGAGGAATCGAATGAGGGGTGGTGAAGCCAGATACCCTTCACATCATCATTGCGGAAATGGATTCCACGGATGAATGGCGTTCCACGACTGCCCTTTTTCCAGGGTCTGATGTCAGCACTCCATGTCGTCTGGTCGACTTCACCCACCCGAACACGGAGTCGCTTCTTGCCAGCCAGCCAGTGGTGAGATTCAGCCAGACGTGGAAGGTCGGCCAGATCATCGATGATATTGAGGAGATTCTGCCGATCGTATCGGTCTCTTGGAAGACGGGGCACGGCCCATTCCATGCGACTCCAGCGAGACCAGCGTGCACGATCGAGGTTGAATCGGGGGACATCCTTGTCCAGTCCGTTTTTCGAGCAGAGTTCGTTCGCTTCGGCAGGACCGTGGCAAATCAGTTCCTCACTTCGACCATCAACAGTGATTCCGAGAATGAGGACGCCTTGTGTGACGCCTGTGAAGAGCCGTGCAGATTCTGGGAACGTCCAGATCCCCGTCCATTCGTGCGAGTCCACAAGCAGTCGGCGCAGTGGCGCACTGCTCTGTTCACGAAGCAAACTGTCTGGAACGATGAGCCTCACTCGTCCACCCGCGCGAACCAGTTGCAAACTCCTTTCCAAGAACAATCGGTAGAGATTGACATTGCCGCGCAGTGTACTGAATCTGAGCGACCCATCCTCTTCTTGAAGACTTCGTAATTCTTCGCCCAACTCCTTTCGTAGGGTACTTCCATCGGGGTGGCCGCGGAATCGATCCTTGATTCTCAACCATGGAGGATTGCCCATGAGCAGGCGAGGGGATTCATCCCATGGCCAGTCATCGCGGAGCGCATCGCCGACACGAACCACATCTTTGAAGATCTTTTCAGCTTCTTTGCGCTTCAGACGGCCTTCAACCGCCTTGTTATCCAAGGTGACAATGCCTGCACGGATGGCTGAGAGCAGCAGACGTCGCCTTGTCATTGTGGCCGCAACCTCGCAGACATCGAGGAGTTGCATCGAGGACAAGAGCGCCCGCGTATCTTCAGCGCGTTCTTCCATGGGCACACTGGAGATCTTCTCTCCATGCCACTTGAGAATGCGTGAAGGGAACAGCCCTCCGCCGACAGCGGGATCCGCAAACGGAAGAGGGACGCCGGTTCTCGTGCGCGCGCCCGTGGCAATCTCATGCTCTGTCTCCTCATCGACCTCTGCTTCTCTGGCCGCTTCCTTCTTGTCGTTGATGACCTCAGCCTGCGCCCTGAATGCAGGTGGCAGTGCTGCAAGGTTCACGTTGGTGACGATGGGTTCTGAACCATTGAGGCTCACATCGGCCCGCAACTCATCTGCAATGATGGCATCTGCCAGTCGGGTTGGAGTGGGATGTGCACCACGTGGGCTGCGACCATCAGATTCAGCATCGTGGCGACACAGGAGATGATCCAGGACATGTCCCGGATCTGTGAGTAGGCTGGCGGGCAGAGTCGGCCAATCACTTGGCAGTTGACTGGCCTGAGGTTGATGGGTGCGAAGCGCTTCTTCCCAAGCATCTAACCAGATGTTCATTTGTTCGATTCTGTCTTCACATTCTCGATCCAATCTTGCATACCAACCGCTCACGTTCCCGCGCATTCTGCCCCACCCAGTCCTACCCCGAGCACCTTCTGAATATCAATCCGTCGCCCGCGCGCAGGTACGTATGCGCGCGCTCGCGCGCGAATTCTGGGGCGCAGCACAGCGTTTTTTGAAATCAGTCCAGTAAACTCTCATCTCCGGCCAGATTGACGCCGAGGATGCCCCGGCCACGCGCCATCCATCGCCATCCATCCTCCACCCAGGTGAACAGAGATTTGAGTTCCTTCTTGCTCACACCGCTGGCCTTGGCAATCTGACGAATGGCCTTGAGTTCTGATTCGTGATAGTCCCCATCGACCGCTGCGATAATCATCGAATCTCGAAGAACCACTCTGCACGCATCTTCGGACAGTTGGTCGAGTAACGTACTCAATTTGTTTTGTACAATCAGTTGGGGTCGCAATTGCTCTCGCTGCTTGGGTCGAATCATCGCTCGTCCCATCGCCGCTTCGATGGCTGCACTCTCTTCGCGCACGAGGTCACCGTCTGCGGCAGCCACATGGATGAGTACACCGATGTATGCTTCGCGCGACCGCTCATCTAGAAGGTCGACAGCATCGGGCAGCACGAGGCCACCTCTCAGCCATTGAGTAGATCCAGGCCTTCTTGCATCCAGTCGTAACCCTTGAGCACCCATTCAAGGAGTGAATCGACGACATTGTTCGAAAGGCCCACATGCATGGCAATCGAATCGAGAACTTGGCGCTCTTCAGGGTCGACGTGACCATCCGCTGCCGTCATGAGGGTTGCATCCCGTAGCGCGAGGCGACCAGAGACGGGTCCGAGCCCTTCCAGACACTCGCTTAGAGAGGGAGGATCCTTGAGGAAATGGCGCACTTCTTTGCGCTGATTTGGCGACAGAAGTGCTGTACCGAGGCGCTGTTCAAAAACGGCCATTTCATCGATCGAAAGTTCATCATCGATGTTGGTCACAAAGGCGAGAAGTTTGGCGTAAGCGAAGCGCTCGGCCTGAGGCAACTGGTGGAGGGTGTCTGGGAGCATGATTCGCGAAGTTGGCTAGGGATGAAGAACCCTGCGATGACAAAGTCGTGGTCCAGACTCAATCATCTTGGGTTTCGACATCGCTTTCCTTGCCGGTGAAAATGTCCCGCAATCGTGCGTTGTCCGACTGCAGAGCATCGAAGAGATCGTAACTCACTCCGAGCTCTTTCGCGAGTACGCGAAGCGCGTTGGAATCCTTGGGCAAACATTTGCCGCCGAAGCCTCGATTGAGCCCGAAAATAGGATCGAGGTGACTGGGGCCGATGGGTTGAGCCTGTTCGGCAGTGATGATGTCACGAACTGCATACCAATCTTCATCCAATGCATCGCAGATGTCGAACATCTGGTTAGCAAAGATAACTTTCATTGC
>CAXEUI010000097.1:0-5032 GCA_963999335.1 uncultured Candidatus Poseidoniales archaeon | reverse complement strand
GTGTGCCCTATGGAGATGTCTACGCTGCGAGAAATGGCTATCAGAACCGCATCGCCGGTTCGGGTGACCTGATCCTTCTCATGCTGAATGATGCCTCGGAGGCGGGCGGCAATCATGGCACACTCTGCGCCTCCGCAGTTTCAGCCCAAGGCGTTGTCAGCAATGGTGCCGTATTGGGCATGGCCCCAGGTGCTGAGTTGATCGCGGTTTCAAACCTCTATGCAGGCGGCTCTTGGCTCGACTCTTTCCGATTCATTGCAGAAGGTTATGATGGCAATGCGAGCACATCCCACGATCAAGGACAGATTGGCTCGTTCTCGTTCGGCAACTCGGCAGCGCATGACGACGGTGCAGATTATTGGTCTCTGTATCTCGATTGGTTGACGCGTGTCCATTCACCAGAGACCACCTACTTTGTCGCGGTCGGCAATGGTGGGCATGGGTATGGTACAACTGCATCTCCCGGTGGGTCCCACGGCGTCATGTCCGTGGGTGCTTTTTCCTCAAAGGGTAGCACATGGGGTGAATCCTCCTCGTGGTCAAATCGAGGTCCGAACTCAATCAGCCGTTTGGACCCCGACATTGTCACTGTCGGTTGGTCTGCAACCGGTGATCGGACACTGAACGAGGTGACAAATGCAAATTCTGCAATCACTACGTGGGCCGGCACATCATTGTCCACGCCTGTCGCCGCAGGATTGGCCGCGATTATCTACCAAGCTTGGCTAAACAACACGGGGTCGTGGCCCGATTCCCAGAGTTTCCGAGATCTCGCAATGTCGACGGCTGATGATCGTGGCTATGACCCTCTGGTTCAAGGTGGAGGCTGGATGAATGCAAGTCGTGCCGTTTCTACTCTAGAAGGCGATGAAGGCTCACTATTGGTCGGTCCTGCCGCTTGGATGACGGGTCAGAATGAAGGGGCACATCGTGATGCCAACCTCAACTACATTCTCCCTGGGCAGAATCAGACAATGCAACTCACTCTCTCAAATGAAGGTGACGAGCCGATGAATGTGACACTCACTCCTTCCGAACTCGTACCCGTTGCCGGATTTCACATGGTATGGAACAGTACCGATACTGGAAATAATACGACATGGGATGGTCACCAGAGTCAGCCAGACTGGGCGTTCCCGCTTCACATTGGAGGCGATGCCAACCTGTCTCTTCCTCCAACAGCCACCCTCGTACGTGCGCGAGCGGTCATGGAGGGCGAAGGCTTCGACGGCAATCAGAACCTGCAATCAGAGAATCGTCTTCATCTCCGCATTTATCGATGGACTGACAGTGATGGGGATGGCAATTGGACGAGTGATTTAGACAATGACAGTTATGTTGACGAGGGGGAATGGACGGAATCGAACGAACTCAGGATGATTACTGAGCATGTTTACGAGTCAGGCCAAGTCGAAGTCCGTGTGGGGAACCCTCACGATTGGGCTGGCGATGGCCTCATCGTTGCTCTATGGCGTCAATTCGTCCGTGATCCGAACAAGGACCCCCTGCATATCGAATTCGATTGGACAGCCTTCGGTCCAGCCCATGATTCTTGGATCTCTGCTCCATCAAACTTGACGATTCCTCCGAACAACAGCAGTCAGATCAATGTGACCATCGATGTTCCCGCAAATGCTCGTGGTGGGTTGAAGCAACATGGATTGCGCATCCATGCTGTCACGAACAACACGACCAGAGATTGGTCATGGCCTGTGATCACAAATGTTGGCTTTTCGGGCCCATTCTCGATTACCCCCCCTCATATTGACGGCAATGTCAGCAACCAGACACTCTACGAAGAGACCTGGCTGCAAGGTGCGCAACGCTGGGGGTGGCGAGCCGAATCTGGAGACTGGAAGTTCCTCACGATGGATTGGCCGTCCTCATTATCGGGCAATGGTTCCATCCTCGTCGATATCGATTGGCCTGATAACCCATACACCGATGTCGATGTCCATTGGATGAGTGAAGCGGATCACCCCTTCTACCTTGATGACCCTGCTGCATATGGCCCACGCACCGTCGTCATTGAAACCGGCTCTGTCGGACAGCATCAAGGGGGCGGAAAATACGCCCATTACACGAATGGGGGCGGCAGCCGGGAAATCATCGTCGCTGATGATTCGCCCGGAACAAAGCAGATGCTTCTCCACTCCGCGATGCACGGTGTCAATACCAACGACAATCCCCTGAACATCAGCGTTGGTTACATCACTCCCTTGGATTCGGGACTTTCGACTACACTTCAGGATTGGAGTCAGATGAGTGGAATCTCGACCCATCGAATCGGCTCAACTGTCACACTGGACGTTTCGAGTATTGACGCTCACGGTTTCACCATCCCACAGTACCTCTCCAGTGAGACTGCGTACCAAGATGATCCGAGTGATGTCACATCCTCGTCATACATACGGGAGTTCACTGCCGAATCGAATGAATTGATTGAAGTGGAAATCGGTTGCCACCTCTCTGGAATCGATCTTGATATGTTTCTATACAGAGACAAGAACAACAACGGCATCTTAGATTGGGGCAACGAACAAGTGGGTAGTTCAGGGAACTTCAACTGTGACGAATCCATCGCATATGGCGGTGGGCAAGCAGATACTTACTGGGTGGTTGTGCATGGCTATGACCTGCGCGCATCGAACACGACCTTCTGGTTACGATGGTCAGAGATTGGGGGCAACGACCTTGGAATCTCAGGATTCACTATATTGAACTCCACTCAGATTCTGAGTAATTACACCAATGGTTCCAACGCCCTCGCAGGTTCCATTCCCCAAAGCGTTCTCGAACTCAATCTGACATGGGACCGGCCCGAGAGTGCGGGCATCTGGGGTGGCTTCGTAGACCTCACACTTGCGAGTGGCGGACTGATTCGATTGCCATACAGTTTCACACTCATCGACCCTGTGCCTGAGGTTTCCTTTTCGCTTCCAAATGGAACTCGCACGAACGAATCGATACCAATCTCGATGCACACGCTCGACCAAGGTACCGGCTTCAATATCAGTGGGATGACTTTCGATTTCGATGGCCAGATTGCTGGAGCTCTGCCCAATTCGATGAGATTGGAAACTGAAGGGATTGATGGTACACACAGCAATGATTCGATGCAATTGTGGCAGCATTGGAACACGGATCGAATGTTCAGCGATGGCGACCATTACGCAGTTGAGAATCAAACGTTGTCTTTGGAAGCCGAATCTGCCATGCACATCTTCTCAGGCCAAGGTTCCGATTGGCATGTGGAAAGTACCGAGGCGAATCACTCCGGTTCTGGATACATGACATCATCCGCAGATGGTTTCGATTCAGGCAATCTCTCGACCGGTTCACGCCTATCCTGGGATGTTGAGTTCGATTCCCCGGGTCTTTACTGGATCTGGGCTCGTTTGCAGCAGCACGATGAATCTTCGAATGCGATTCACGTAGGGCTCGATGGCGCCATTCAGACGGTCGGCCATGAAGGTCTCGGCGTCAACGCCACCGGGTGGTCATGGGGTGGTTCGATTTCGAATCAAACGATGAACGTTCGCGCATCACTCAATGTCACGACACCCGGGCGACACAGTGTTGATGTCTGGGTGAAGGAAGGCGGTGTCGACTTCGATCGACTTGAATTGACCACATCTCAGACATGGATTCCGTCAAGTGGCTCACCCACAAATTACTCAGCCGCCGCCCATCGTTGGAATGACCTGACACTGCGCTCCGCCTGGCTCAACTGGAGTCTGCCCAGTGACAATCAATGGCACGATTACTTTGGAGAAACGTTGGATCTCACACAACGGATGGACCAAGCCCACCTGCGAATTGAACACGATGACATCGCTCCACCCATCGCCATCCACAATTGGCGAATGTTCTCCAATCAACCACAGATTTCCGATACATGGGTGATGACAGATTACGAAGCCACATTCTGGTTGAATGGGACACAATTGGCCGTCGACAATGAAGGTCGAGTGAACCTGAACCTGACCCTGCAACCGACCATCTGGGGGCCGTGGCAGAACGGCCCACTAGATGCCGATATGTGGGACACATCGACATGGAGATGGTACGATTTGAATGAGTTCACCTTCATCGCCAGCGACCCCGCAGGAAACTGGAATTCTGCCAATGCGAGCATGGTGTACGACCCTTGGGCACCTGCGAATTCTGGTCCAACCCCTCAGTTATCATTCGACTCGATCAAGGTGGCCGAATGGGGGGATGCGAATGTCCCTGTGAATGCAAATACCGCCTACAGTTTCAACGTGGGTGAGGTCTCCATCACACGGTTGTTCGATGGAAAAGAAATCTGCCTGACCGCCTCATCCTCTATGGGGGTGGAAATGTATCATGAATGTCACATCGATCAAGCACCACCATGGGAGGAAACTCCTGGCTCAAATCGACCCATCATGGAAGAAAATCGATTCACTCTGAACATGACAGATTGGGCCGACGATTTGTACGAACTGCGACTGGATGTCACAGATTGGGCCAACAATACGGGCTCACACAGCGCACAAATACAGATTGATCGTACAGCACCCACCATCGACATCATCACCCCTGCTGAGTCTCAGATTCAACCCGACCATCATCTCGAGATCGAGTGGAATGTCAGCGAATCGAGTTATCAATGGGTCGAGATTGATGGCGAGAATGTCTGGTCCTCACCTGGATTCCAGAATGGAAGTCAGGAATTACTCATTGAACTCAGCCGTACAGGCAATCATACGGTCTGCATCTACGCTTGGGACCAAACGGCCATCGATGGAATTGTAAGTCCGAACATGGCAGACAATTGTGTGCGCACCCTCTTGCCGGAAGAGACCTACTGGCCCACACTTGATGCGCCATGGAATGATACCCATGTCAACACCTCTCGAGTTTGGGCTCAACTCACACTGGGTCCAGATCAACTCTTCAGTTGGTGGCATGATGGCGATAATGGCACCCTCTTCGCGATTGATGATGGCGAGGTCAGTGTACCCATAGATCTCCATCTCGGTGAGAATCATTTCATCTTCCACCT
>CAXEUI010000096.1:0-5036 GCA_963999335.1 uncultured Candidatus Poseidoniales archaeon | reverse complement strand
ATTAGGATTCCCCTTCGCTCAATCAAGATTCAACATGACAGTTCCGCTGTGCTTGGTCTTCATAATTCTCTATTCAGCGTGTGCTGCCTGGGTGTTCTATCAACTTAAAGAAAATCGCGACTAAAACGTGGTTTCTTTAGCGGGCTACGCGCTTTATCGCGCGCTTGGCGTTCTCGCTCACGCCGAGGGCTGCCGAGGTCGCGCTCGAAGCCGTCTCGGTGCTGGCCGAGAGCACGACGAGTCTGCAGGCTGTGGAGACTAGTGTACAGGTGCTGTCGAACCTCGTGGCCCAGATTATCGCACGGACAATGGGAATCCAATTCTTGATGCGCACTTCGGACCGAACATTTCGGACCCTGTACAAATGGAAGCGGATCTTCGAGCGATTGCAGGCGTGGTTGAAGTCGGCCTATTCACCAATACGGCAGATGTTGTTGTTCTCGCCGCGCCGGGTGGATGTGAACTGATTCGCAAGCCGACTGCGCGCCTGTGACACATCTTGCAATCGCTACCCTCATAGAGCGATGGCTGGTGGACGGGTTGGGCGCTTAGCTTAGCTAGGTAGAGCGACGGGCTCTTAACCCGTAGGCCAGGGGTTCGAACCCCCTAGCGCCCGCCAAGATTGAATGGTGTAGTATACCCAGTCAATCGGTCATGGGCACCGGAGGCATTGAAATGCTGAGGCATGCTCGACTCGCTAGGCGGGTCGCTCATGCAGAAGGACATCTTCATCGGCGATGTTCAATCCGGTGACCACGACGGTCAACACATCGAGTTGAAAGGTTGGATTAATCGCACTCGAGGTTCCAACAAGATCTGGTTCGTCGTTCTGCGAGACAGCACGGGTCGCATTCAGTGTGTTGCCAAAAGAGAAGATCTGGGTGATGATACATTTGATGCGCTCAAGGGTGCATTGATCGAGTCGAGTGTCATCATCACTGGAACGGTAAATGTCGATGAGAGGAGTGAGGGTGGCCACGAACTCGTCGTTGATTCGGCAACCATTGTTGGGCCGGTCAATCCAGAGAATCCGTTCCCAATTACGGAAAGTGCGATGGCCAATGCCGATGGAGGAGAAACGGAGTTTCTACTGGACAATCGACACCTCTACCTTCGGACGGCACGCATGACGCAGATGCTCAAAATTCGCTCCTCTGTGTTCGGTGCGATTCACAACTATTTCCGCGACCGTGAGTTTACAGAATATCATGCTCCGAACTTTGTTGCAGGTGCTGTTGAAGGGGGCTCAACCTTGTTTGAGGTTCCTTACTTTGGTCGAAAGGCGTACCTCACACAATCGTGGCAACTCTACGCTGAAGCCGCGATGCCTGCGCTTGAACGATTGTACACAATCGCACCCTCGTTCCGGGCCGAGAAGAGTCGAACGCGACGACACTTGACCGAATTCTGGCATGCGGAAATGGAAATCGCATGGGCGGGTAACGAGGATGTCATGGCCCACGGAGAAGGCCTCGTTCGCCATATTTCCAGAACACTTCTCGATGAGCGAACGGAAGAATTGACTGCTCTTGGCCGTGATCTGGATCTGGTCGCCCGATATGCTGACAATCCATACCCACGTATTCGTTATGATGAGGCCATTGAAACCCTTCAGGGGATGGGTGTCGACATCGAATGGGGTCAGGATCTGGATTACTCAAAAGAGAAAGTGCTGACCCAAGATTTTGAGGTCCCTCACTTCCTGACACACTACCCACGAATCGCCAAGCCGTTCTATCATCGGCCTGACCCTGACGACCCGAAGTATGTCCTGTGCCATGATTTACTCGCACCCGAAGGTTACGGGGAAATCATCGGGGGTGGTGAAAGAACTTGGTCAGAGCGGGAGATTATCGAGAGACTCGAAGAGGAAGGGACCCCCAGAGAACCCTACGAATTTTACATTGATGTACGAAAGTATGGAGGTGTTCCCCACGGTGGATTCGGCCTCGGTGTCGATCGAGTCTGTAGTTGGTTGACTGGCGCTGAACACATCCGCGAAGTCATTCCTTTCCCCCGTGACAGTCGCCGTGTGACACCCTGAGGGGCTTGGCATGTGGGTTCAAATTGCCATCACGGCCCTCATTGTGTTGCTCTTACTGCTGGTCTGGCAACGATGGAAGGTCTCATCTGAATGGTTGCGGATGGAGAGAGAATTATCCGAAGACGAATATGAGATTTGGAAAACCGCCAAAATGCGAGATGCCGAATCATGGTCCGAACGTTGGAAAGGCGTCGAGGCTGGATTCCTGTTCATTCTCAGCGCCATGTTGTTGGGACTATGGTTTCTCATTTGAAGGACGCACGATTGGGCATCCGATTGACTTGCTTGCCAAGAACGTAGAGGATCAGACTCGTGGTCAATGAAAATACGCCCACGAGGGTGGCTGCAAAGGCGGCAAGTGCAACGCCCAGTGATACACTGTCATGTGGCCCTTGAAAATTGATCAATTCATTGGCCATTTCAAAGCCGACCCAGAAGAAGACGATGCCTGGGATGCCGAACAGAATCAGCGGATGCTTGCTTTCAAGCATCCAGTAGAAGAATTGGGCGAAACGACTGGCGCTGGCCAATGATTCACGTCTTGCAGGTCCTGATGGGAGATCAAGTTCAACGACTCGAAGAGCGATTTCACGGTCTAATTCCGCCGGAACCGAATTTCGAGATTGCTGGGCAACAGCCTGCAATCCCGAGGGTGAGCAGTATGCAAATTGAATATCAGCATCCGCGTAGGTGTAGGTGTCTGAATCGACTGGAGCATCGGGTCGATTGTCGGATACACGACGATTCATGGTTCGATGCTTGAACGCAATGAAAACATCATGACCTTGTCGGGAAAGACCGATGGTTCTGGCCATGTCTGACAACTTCCAATCCTCATCGAGTGAGATGATGACAGTACGCTCTTCCTCTTCGGTTGAAGATATGAGTGCCTTCGCAATGGAGGGGGCATCGGTCTGACCATCGTGCATGATGACCTCCGCACCGGCGGTTTCAGCGAGTACAGTCGTTTCCTCGTCTTCTTCTTCAAGATTGATAACCGTGACACAATCTGCGAAATCATGGGCACGAACGACAGCTGAGGCGATTCGCAATGCTTGGTCGCGAACCACGAGGACAATCCTCATCGATTCGCGTTTGTGCCTCGTGTCGATGAATGATTCGGTCAAACCGTGCCTTGAAGGACCGGTCTCACAGCGGACTGTCATGCGCGTAGTCGTCGTCATGCCTGCGCGGAACGAAGAGGCGTTGATTTCAGAGAGTATTGCTTCCATTCCTGAGATTGTCGATTGGATCGTTGTCGTCGATGATGGGTCCACAGACAAAACATGCCAGTTATCACAGAGTGCTTTGGGCGCAAGAGGAGAAGTGGTTTCGACCCAAGGATTGGGGGTAGGTGGAGCCATCGAAATTGGATGTAAGAAGGCACTCACTCGTTTTGGCCAGAATTGTGTGATTGTTGTCATGGCTGGAGATGGGCAAATGGACCCTCGTGATTTAGAGGCAGTCATTCAACCCGTTCTCGATGGACGTGCGGACCACGTCAAAGGAAATCGGTGGTTGCATCCAGATGGACCCAAGGGGATGCCCTTCATTCGACGGGTAGGGACATGGTGGTTGTCTAGATTGACCTCTCTCGCTTCTGGAGTTCGCATCAGAGATTCGCAATGCGGATACACGGCGACATCAGGATCGATGATTGCGGATTGGGATTGGTCACGAACCTGGCAAGGATATGGGTATCCGAATTGGTGGCTCATGGAAGCTGGGCGCAGGGGGTTTCGCATCGAAGAAGTTCCCGTCAGATCCATTTATGCCAATGAGACATCGGGCATCCAAATCTCAAGATTTCTCGGCAGTGTCAGTTGGATGCTTTGGAAGGGGATTTGGCGAAGAGGCATCGATTGGTACATCCTCGGCAAAGATACGAAACCGTTGCTCAAAGTGGTTGCAACCTCACTGTGGTTCGGTGGATGGATCGCACTATTGTTCTCTCTCCAGCAACCTGCATTGCTCGTGGCTGCACCGGTCGCGTTCATGATTCTGGCCGGCCTAGATTACAAGGAATCAAAACGGAGAAGGGGGTACGTGTCGGCATGAGTGCGAATCAAGAGGTTCAATCCATGTGGCGGTGGATTTTCAGTTCGGCATTGTTGGCGAGCATGTGCTGCTTCCCCAGTGTACTATTGGTTGGCCTTGGCCTGATGACTGTGAGTGCAGGGGATGCACTATCCAATGATCTCTACTTTGGTTCAGCACGTTGGATTCTGTATGGATTGACCATCGTATTGTTGTCCATGGGCCTTTATCGTCACTTTCAAAATCAGGGCATCTGTACCCTTGACCAAGCAAAACGCGAACGGAGAAAGATTGCAAATATCACCATACTCGTTCTGATTTCCACATACGCAATATATCTCATTTGGAATTACGTGATTCTTGAATTGGTGGGGGTCGCGGTCGGACTCCCATGGGAAGATTCGGCTTTTTGGAACAGATGATGGGGCGATTTTCGATGAGAAATGGTGAGGAAATGAACGCCCCGACCTGGTATCCTTCAGCCAGTCCGTTTGAGATTCCACATATTCTCCATCACATGGAGAGTGCCCCTCAGCATCCCGTCTTCGGCCATTTGCTCTTCCCTGAAGGTGAACACGATTCGCCACTACCCTGTGTGGTTGCGTTGCATGGAAGTAGAGGATGGAGTGAACATCATCACGATCACGTGACGAATTGGCTGGATGCGGGGTTTGCGGTCTTTCGATGCCATTGCTTTGATTCGCGTCAGGTGGATGAAATCGTTGTGGACCAGATGATGGTCACGCACGCAATGATGCTGACCGATGCATTCTGTGCATTGACATTGTTGTGCGAAGATGAGCGAATCGATTCACAGCGAATCGCCATTTCAGGGTGGAGTCTGGGTGGAACGGTTGCGCTGTATGCAGCATGGGAGCCAATCGCAGAATCTCTGGCACCCAATGGAGAACGTTTTGCAGCACACATGCCGTTCTATCCAGCAGCCCATATGCGA
>CAXEUI010000095.1:0-5047 GCA_963999335.1 uncultured Candidatus Poseidoniales archaeon | reverse complement strand
CATCCACCACAGGCTGAAGCGATGCCAATTGCACTCTCTGGACAAAATCTGTTGTTGGCCATTCCAACCGCCAGCGGAAAAAGTCTAATCGCTTATCTGGCCATTCTACAACGGCTTCTCGTAGATTCGCCCGGAAGTCGTGCATTCTATCTGGTTCCACTCAAGGCTCTCGCAGCGGAAAAGGTCGAAGAATTGCGCCAAGCTGGGGATCGTCTCGGACTTTTGGTGGGCATGGCGATTGGAGACAGATCCGGGGAAACTGTATCTTTGGATGAAGCGGACATTATCGTTGCAACGAGCGAAAAATTCGATTCTCTGATGCGCAATAAAAACGATTTCCTGAGTCAGGTGAGCATTGTCGTTGCTGACGAAATACATCTCATTCACGATCGAAGTCGTGGACCCACAATGGAGGTCAATCTCGCCCGCGTGAAACATGAACGACCGGAAGCACAGATTATCGCATTGTCTGCGACTGTTGGAAATGCCGAGGTGATGGCAGAATGGTTGAATGCTGAAAGCATCCAATCGAATTGGCGCCCAGTGATTCTTCGATATGGGACTGTATGCAAGGGGTTGGTGGAGCCTCGATTACAGGTAGGTCCAGGAGAAGAAGATATGGAACTCCCTCCACCTTTTGAACTCCCAGACGAGAGCGATGATCTGCGAAATGTCCTGATTTCAACAGTACAGGATTCTGGACAGGTGCTCATTTTTCGAGGAACCCGGCGCTACGCTGAAGGGAGCGCGACGAAACTCGGCGATTGGATGTTCAAGCGAATGCAATCTTGGCTCAAAACTCCAGAAGATGCCCCAGAAGGGTTGGATGTTGAAGCCCGTTTGGCCGCACTCGCTGAAGTCGCACGAGACATCGAAGGCAGCGAAGAATCCACGATGATGGGGGAGCGGCTTTCCGAAGCCTTGCGTGGTGGCGTTGCCTTCCATCATGCAGGTTTGACTGCAAGTCAACGGCGAATCATCGAAACTGCGTTCCGAGAACGAATGGTGTTTGCAATCTGTGCAACACCGACACTTGCTGCCGGTGTCAATCTACCCGCACGACGCGTTATCGTTCGTGACCTGTCCCGTTGGGAAGATGGCCTGAGTCGCCCGTTGCCGCGAATGGAAGTTCACCAAATGCTCGGACGTGCGGGTCGACCTCAATATGATTCGGTTGGAGATGCGTGGTTGATCGCCAGACACTTGGAGCATGCCGATGAAATCTCTGAGTTGTATTTTGAACAAGATCCAGAGCCAGTTGAATCGAAACTGGCCGCTGAACCAGCCATGCGTACACATGTCCTCTCTGCAATCGCTACAGGGGGTCAACGTGACCGGGATTCTCTTGGACGATTCTTTCAGCAGACCTTCTTGGGTCATGGGGTCGAAAACGATTGGTTGCAAGGTCGAATCGATGAGATCATCTCTTGGCTGGCAACACATCGATTCATCGAGAGAACTGGGGAAGATCCCGCCGTGTTTGAGCGCATCGCAGAGGCAACGCCAACAGAATCAGTAGAAGAATGGGACGATGAAATGCCGCAATGGGCACAGAGTGCTCAATCAATCGATGGCGTCGAATTCGTAGATTATGTTGAACCCGCGCCCCGACCGAAGCGGCCCGCTGTCATCGGGTTTCAGAAGGCAGGGGAATTGAGCGAACCCGAGCCAACGGAAGTCATTCCAGAATCTCTGGCGATGACGTACAAGGCGACTCCATTCGGTGAACGTGTCAGTCGCCTGTATCTGGACCCGTTGTCTGGACTCATCCTACGAGAAGGGCTGCGAAAAGCACGAAAGATTCTCTGCAGAATCATCGAGGATCGATCGATCTCACCATGGACCCTCCTCCATCTGGTTGCTTGTACACCCGATTTCCCACCACTTTGGCCGACTGGAAAGCAGATGCAGATGATGACGATGAAAGTGAATGCGATGTCGGATCAGATTTTGCTGGACGATCATGAACTCAACAGGCTCGGATTCATGCCAGAGGCCGAAAGCCTTGCCAAGAGTGCATGGACACTCAGTCAATGGATCGAAGAGAATTCACTAAGAGAAATCGAAAAGGAATTGGGGGTCGCACCTGGCGACCTCAGAGTTCGAGTGGATCATGCAGATTGGCTGATGAATGCCACACGGCAAATCTGTGCCAACGACGATGAAATCGATTCTTCGCTCACTGATGCAGATGTCGATCTGCTCGAGATGCTCGATATCATGCGACGCCGAGTATCCAACGGTTGTAAAGAAGACCTGTTGGCACTCATCTCGATTCGTGGTGTGGGTCGTGTCCGTGCGCGTACACTGGCGAATCATGGTTACAGAACGCCACTGGAAATTTGTAGAATCACGAAGAAGGCAGCCCAGAAACTCGCCGACGAAAGAGGTTGGAGTCCCCTATTGGTGCAGAACATCATGGAAGGTGCGGACAGAGCCATCCAGAGCCGTGGTCGGCGGCCGACCGATTGATGAGGGGGGGACGTTCCCCTCAATCCATGTCCCGCACCCCATACCCCTGCTGGGGTCTGGCTCTGACGAATCCGGTTTCGGACGCGGAGCAATTGGTGACATCTTTGCTGGATTGGCGAAAAAGTGAGCGTTGGCTCATCCTAGGAGGTCCTGCTGCTGTGAGTGAGAAACAACTGTGGACGGCTTGGCTCGGGCTTGCTTCGCGCCATGCGAATTCCAACATGCGGGCAAATGCGCTCGATGTGGAATTCATTCGACTGATTGCCGGCACACATCAGATTCGAATTGGATTCGAGCGCGCTGGATTGGTTGAAGGGGACAAGACTGCTTGGCTGGTCTATCTTCCCGAGTTTGCGGAGAAGACCATCTCTGAGATGGACTGGCCCAATCTCGATCGTGTGGCACTCGATCAAGAAGCGGATCGATTGATGCGTGTACTCGATGCGAAATTGCTTCCACATGCTCCGATTCCGCAGGAAGAATGTGTGCAACGTTTGGAACTGCAGGTGGAAGATGATCGATCTCTTGATCATGAGTCGATTGAACGTTCAGCACTCGCTCATATCGCGTTGGCCGATTTCAATTGAAGCGAATGAAGAAGCGAATGGCGAAACGCCTTATGGCTTGGATGCTCCGCGACGAATCATGGCGAAGCATCATGCATGGCGCAAGTGCGTGGACTGTGGAATTCAGTGCACTCCGATGAATTTCGTCGATGTGGACAAAGAGCGAATCTGTCTGGCTTGCTGGACCGCTCGTGTCAACCCCGAGCATCCAGAGATGGAGGCCATCATCGAGAAGGTCGAGGCCGAGGTTGAAGTATGGCGATGCCAGAAGCACACTCGGGATGATTATGCGTTGCCAGACGGACCGAAATCGGTTCGTTCACAAGGAAACCGTGTGGACAATCCCTGAGGTGGATCCATGACTTCTTTCGAAGGGGTCGATGCGACCCAGTGGTCCGAATTAGAACCACATTACCAGAATTTTCTGAATAGAGATATCGATTCTGCGGATGCCCTTGAAGGCTGGCTTCTGGACTTGGGTCGATTCGATGCCTATGTCGGTGAGACCGGCTCGATGCTCTATGTCAACATGACATGTGATACTGAGAATGAAGAGGTCAAACAGGCTTATCTCGACTTCGTCGAGAACGTCGAGCCAGAGTTGGCGAAGATTGCTGACCTACTGAATCGAAAATTGGCGGGAAGCCCCCATGCAGATCAACTCAATGCCGAGGAATACAACGTGTTACTACGCGACACGAGAATGGATCTGGCTCTTTTCAGAGAAGAGAACATTCCCTTGGGTACAGAACTCACCAAGCTCGGTCAGCGCTACAATGAGATTTGTGGTGCGATGATGGTCGAATTCGAGGGTGAAGAACGAACCATGCAACAAATGGGGAAATATCTGCAGGTCAATGAGCGAGGAATCAGAGAAAGCGCATACACAACTGTAGGAGAACGGCGATTCCAAGATGCGGTAGAGATTGACGATCTCTACGACAAAATGATTGCACTGCGCCATCAAATCGCTCAGAATGCTGGATACGAGAACTATCGAGATTACATCTTCGATGCGAAACATCGATTCGATTACACGCCTGCGGATTGTGAAGCGTTCCAAGATGCTGTGGAGGCTATTTGTGTCCCTCTGATGCGGGACGTGGATGAGGAGCGTCGTCAGACATTGAATCTGGAATCCTTGCGAATGTGGGACCTAGGGCATGATGTCCATGGAAGAGACCCTCTCCGACCATTCACCGAAGTGGAAGAGATGGTGGCTGGGACCAGCCGAATGTTCCATCGACTGTCGCCTGAGTTGGGTGGCTTCTTCGACAGTCTTCGCGATGGAACCAGTCTGGATCTCGACAGTCGAAAAGGCAAGGCCCCGGGTGGCTATCAATTGCAACGTGACCATAGTCGAAAGCCATTCATTTTCATGAATGCAACGGGGCTTCAACGTGACCTTGAGACCATGGTTCATGAGGCAGGTCACGCCTTCCATTCGATCTACGCAGACGATTTGCCTCTGGTGGATTATCGCAGTGCTCCGCTGGAATTCTGCGAAGTCGCATCGATGTCGATGGAATTGCTGACCCATGGCTTCCTCGATGAATTCTATTCAGAGGAAGACACGCACCGAGCAATCAGAACGCATTTGGAAGGGATTGTATCGATTCTGCCCTGGATCGCCACCATCGATGCGTTCCAGCACTGGGTGTACACAAATCCAGAACACAGCCGGGATGAACGTCATTCAAAGTGGTTGGAATTCGGGGAAAGATTTGGTTCAAGTCTGGATTGGTCTGGATTCGAAGATTGGCGAAAGGTCGGCTGGCAGAAGCAACTCCATCTGTTCTCATATCCGTTCTATTACATCGAATATGGAATCGCCCAACTCGGCGCATTGCAGATGTGGCTTCAGTACAGGGAGAATCCAGAAATGGCGCTTGCGAACTATGCGACTGCAATGCGATTGGGTGGATCTCGTCCATTGCCGAATCTCTTTGAAGCGGGTGGAATGAGTTTTGATCTCGGTCGTTCGACCGTGCAGGGACTCATTGACGCTG
>CAXEUI010000094.1:0-5067 GCA_963999335.1 uncultured Candidatus Poseidoniales archaeon | reverse complement strand
CTCGAGGTAGAAACACGGCTTTCACAAGAGGCTCTTGTGAGTCTGGTCAAACGCTCTCGCGCTGTCGTATCTCTGGCCCGTGGAGAACCCTTCGGATTGACACCCATCGAAGCTCAGGCCGCCGGCACTCCGGCACTCATGGTGGATGAGGGCGGATATCGTCACACCATCATAGATGGTGTCTCGGGACGATTACTGCCCCGTGGAGACTGGGCTGCTTGGCATGCAGCACTTGAGGATGCAAAGGACGCAGAAACACGCAGAGCCTGGTCGGAAGCCGGTCGACAGAACATCGCGAAAATAGGGCTGCGACCTGAAGAACAAGCGGCAACGTTGGCTTCAATTATTGACAAACTGAGAGAATAATATCTCAGAGTTGTTCAAACTCAAAACGCTTGACCACGGATCTATATTCGAGTAGTTTGGCCTCGACATAGACCTCCTGTCCGAGGGCGAGTTCCATGGTATTGGGCATGCGAACACCGACACCAATGTCGTCAATCGTGCCAATGCAAGTATCGCCGCCTCGGAATGCGTCGCTCAAACCAATGCCAATGGTCTTCTCCATCTTGTCAATGTGCAATGTGAAATCGAAGACTTGGTCGCTCAAACTCTCGATGTAACGACGCTTGTCACCGAAGAGTTTCAGTGTATCGAGATGGGTGACAACATCAGCAATGCTTCCACTGGTGGAAAGGGCCGAGGGTTCAGATTCCGGCTCGGGTTCGGGTTCGGGCTCGGGTTCATCAGGTGCTTCCTCCTCTTCAGCCAGTGCATCGGAACCACTTCGATCCATGAGCATGATGACTTTGAATTCCTCGAAATTGATGACGCCATCACCATCGGCATCGGCCTCAGAGAGCAACTCTAGAATTTCCTCAGGAGTCATGCTTTCGCCTAGGGTGTTCATCATGAGGTGCAATTCCTGAATGTCGATGACACCGTTGCCATCGCGATCAAAGAGATTGAATGCATTGAGCAAACTGTCGGACGGTTCCTCTTCTGATTCTTCCTCGACAACGGTTTCGGGTAGAATGCTGAAAGAGGTCGAGGACATCAATTCATGACCATTGTTTCGGAAGAGACGAACTTCGTAATCACCTGCATCTCTGCCTTCTGCGAAAGTCACAGTACCGGATGTTTTGCCTTCACCAATCTCTCGACTACCACCGACATACAACCAGTTGGTACCATGCTCTCCGTGTGGCGCCCCAGCAGGGTAGACTCCAATCCAAGCGGTTGGTTCACCGGAAGCATCGGTAAAGTGGACATTGAAGTTGGACAATGCAAGGGGGCTCTCCGGTTCGACGGATAGGGTAGAATCTGAATCCTCAGCAGAGGAGGCTTCGGCTTCTTCTGCCTTTCTTTTTTGAAGTTCATCAAAGGCCTCTTGATGTCGTGCACCAAAGCTGTAATCCTTGCCGGCAGACCCTAGCAAATCAAGCAAATCTCGTTCTTCGAGTTCAGCATAAAACGCATCAAATTCCTCTCTTGATTCGGGTCGGCCTAATCCTGAGATTTGATCTGCAACCTCAACGACCTTTTCCTTGGCCTTCTCCTCGATTCGATCCAACTCTGACATGGCGCGTTCTCGTGCCGCATTCTGGACCACCGAGCCGGGCAGACGAGCGATGAGTTGCTCCAGATGGTCGTTGACGAGAGGGCGAATCGTGTCTATTTTCGCCGCTGGGTCCTCCAAGGCATCGTGGTAGGCTTGGAAGGCAGCGATGAAGTCGGACTCCGAGACCATGAGGGGGCTCAACAAGAAAGGGGGTTTGAATCTGATGCTCCATCCCTCTCTGCTCCGCCGTTGAATTCATGAAGCGGATTCGGGTGGAGCGCCCATGAAGCCCATCGAGACGGTTGCCATCGTCGGAGCCGGAAACATGGGCAGCGGAATCGCTCAGAAGACCGCACAGGAGCAGTTTCCCGTTCAGATGGTCGACAGAGAGCAGCAATGGGTCGATCGTGGGCAGGAGACAATTGCGAAATTGCTGGGAGAAGCGATGGAGCGACGAATCTTCTCTGAGGCCCAGATCGAAGAGATTCAGAGCCGAATCACAGGAGTTGTGGGGGTTGAGAATGTTGCAGCCGATACCGACCTCGTCATCGAAGCAGTCTTCGAAGATTTTGATGTGAAAACGGCCGTTTTCAACACACTCGATGAAGCCTGTGGAGAAGACACGATTCTCGCATCTAACACCTCGTCTCTGAGCGTCAATGCCTTGGCTGAAGCAACCGCACGTCCCGATCGATTTGTGGGCCTGCATTTCTTCTATCACCCCGCCAAGAATCGCTTGGTGGAGGTGATTCCTTCGGAACTGTCCAGTGATGATACCGTCGCGCGTGTGGAGCAGTACTGCAAGATGCTCGGCAAGGTGGTCATCGTTTGCAAGGACCGCCCGGGTTTCGTTGTCAATCGATTCTTCGTCCCTTGGCTGAATGAAGCGTGTCTGTTGCTGGAAGAAGGTCTGGGAACCACCGCACAAATCGATGCGGTGGCATGTTCAGCATTCGACATCGGCATGGGGCCTTTCGCACTGATGAATCTCACAGGCCCACCCATCGCACTTCACTCAACCAATTATCTCGCTGAGCAACTCAGCACACCACGCTACACGGGCGCTCAGAGCCTTGAGGATCTGGTCGAGGCGGGCGTCATCTGGGAGATTGACGAGGATACCGAATGTGATGCAGAGTCAGCGAAGATCATCTCAGAACGACTGCTCGGACAGGTGTTCGCTGTCTGTTCACAGATTGTCTCAGAAGAGATCTGTTCCATGGAGGATGTCGACCGCGGGGCCAAGGTGGGTCTGCGCTGGATGAACGGGCCCTTCGAAATCATGAATGCAATCGGAATCGATGAGGCCTACCGCATGGCGAGTGCCTATGCAGACCTTGCTGCATTCGATCTGCCACCCTTCTTCGGTATCAAAGCGGAGACTGAACATCCCTGGGAATTCAATTTCGTCGATGTTGTACAGACCGGGGGCATCGCGACTGTTCAACTCAATCGACCCGAAGCGATGAATGCACTCAACGAGACGCTTGTCGCTCAATTGGGAGCTGTTCTGGATGATCTGAATGCGGACAACTCGGTGACGACCATCGTCCTTGAAGGCGCAGGGAAAGCGTTCGTCGCAGGAGCCGATGTCAAGTTCTTCGTCGACAAGATTCGGGCAGATTCTTTCTCGGACATCTACGATTTCACCGCCAACGGCCATGGGGTTCTCAACAAATTGGAGAACAGCCCCAAGACGACGATTGCCCTAACCACAGGGCTTGCTCTGGGTGGTGGACTTGAACTTGCACTGGCCTGTGATCATCGGGTCGGCACCCGTCGCAGTCAGTTCCGCTTCCCCGAGACCAGCATCGGCATCTACCCCGGCTTGGGTGGAACGCAGCGCACCGTCCGCATCTGCGGCATCGAGGTTGCACGCTGGGCTGTGCTTGCGGGGAATTTCGTCGATTCGAAGACCGCCCATGCTGTGGGAATCCTCACACATCTGGTCGAACCGGCCGAGGTGAGCGATACCGTTGAAGCGATTTCGAAATCGGGCAAACCGGAGAACAAGTATCCTGGCGCACCCCGTGATGCAGATCATCCAGTCGCAGCCTTTGCCAATGCATTCTACAGCGATGAAAACATGGCCGGATTGCTGAATGGCTCGTGTCCGGATGGATTCGATGCCGAGGACCGCAACGTCGGCCGTCAACTGAAGTCGCTCAGCCGGGTGGCTCCCATCGCCATGCGGATGGCCAATGAACTGCTCGACGGTGCCGTGCAGACCGGAGACGACCTCGATGCGGGGCTGGCTCTTGAACTGTCGAACCTCGAAGATGTCTTCAGCACGGCCGATGCCCTAGAAGGGCTCTCTGCCCTCATCGAAGGGCGACGCCCGGGCTACACCAACTCGTAATCGAACCGAACTCAGAGCAGCAATCGGGTCAGGTGCCGAGATACGTCTGCGTTGGATACCATGCCCACCAGACTCCCATAGTCATCCACGACCCCAATCTGACTCAGGTCGTTTGTGAGCAGCAACATGGCTGCGACCATCAGTGGTGTATGGGTGTAGACGTGTTGTGCAGGCAGGGTGACTGCCTGTGAGATGGTGACTTCCTCCATCCAGTTGAGTTCACGGTTGATTCGATTGCGTGCGATTAGTTTCAGCATGTCGACGGCGTGCACCCGTCCGACGAGATAGTCACGTTCATCGGTAATCATCACATGGTCCCAATCCTTCGCAATCATCGTGCTGATGACGCTGTCCATCGAATCCATTTCGTTCACCTTGCGTGCGGTGTGCATCACCTGCCCGCACGTCAGTTTGCTCATCTGCTTCGACGCTGCCTCAGTGGTGCGTCCAAGTGTCATTTCTCTGTTCTGCTTCTTGCTCTTAAGTAGGCCCATTTCAGTACTCTCCTTGCGGCGGCCGGACCGCCTACACTATTTGAATCAGACCTAGGGTAGTTCGTCAGTTAGGCTTCACTGCAGATGTTGTTTCTCAACCGATTTCATCCGATCGTACTCTGCTTCCAATTCATCAATCCAATTCTGTAACCATGCATCCATGTGTAACCCTCCACCCAGTGTGGATAGTAAACCTGTGGAGCCCTCTATATTTAGACTGAGGAGTTGTAACGTTTAAATTAAGGTGCAACTTCCACACCACGTTACGTGAATAACACCTTGGTGAATATGATGCCTGAACCTCCAATGATATTGTCCCCTGAAGATATGCAAGAGATTGAATCCAGTATCGTGACCACTGAAGGAATGGGTGCGAGAATTCGCCAAATTTTCAGTGGTAATCGTTTGAAAGAAAATTCATCCTTCGGAGTACATGACATCGCTTGGGAAGTTGAAGCTTCTGTGGATGCACTGGATGTTTTCACCAGTCGTTGGACCATCGAGATTCTAGCGACATTGTACATCGCGGGAGATCGCCGCTTCAATGAGTTGCGCAAATTATTGGTGGGAATCTCAAGTCGAACCCTTTCGGATAAGTTGCGAAAGTGCACAGAGAATGGGTTGCTCGACCGGATGAGCTTTTTCTGGAGCAA